>NZ_JBHVYZ010000039.1:37482-85998 GCF_042880295.1 Streptomyces sp. NPDC058307 | reverse complement strand
CCTCGAGCTGGCCCAGGAACCACAACCGCTGCTGCCCGAACGACAACGGCACCCGTTCGGGCCGCTCCCCGACCACCAGCGCCGGCTTGGCGTCGCCCGCGTCGGTCAGCCGGGCCGCAAGGCCGGCCACGGTCGGTGCCTCGAAGACGTCCGCGATCTGGATCTCGAGGCCCAGCAGGGTGCGTATCCGGCTCACCAGGCGCGTCGCCAGCAGCGAATGTCCACCCAGGGCGAAGAAGTCGTCCTCGACGCCGAGGCCCGGTACGCCCAGGACTTCGGCGAAGGCTGCGCGCAGGATCTCCTCCTGTGCCGTCGCGGGAGCGCGACCCGCGCCCGCGCCCGACTCGTAGTCCGGTGCGGGCAGCGCCTCGCGGTCCAGTTTTCCGTTGACGGTCAGCGGCAGCGCATCCAGGACCACCACAGCGGTCGGGACCATGTACGCGGGGAGCCGTTCTCCGAGGAACTCCCTGACCTGCGTGAGCGGTTCGCTGCCGGCGACCGGGACCGCGTAGGCGATCAGACGCCGGTCACCGGGCGCGTCCTCCCGTACGACCACCGCGGCCTGCGCCACCTGCGGGTGGGCCAACAGTGCCGCCCGTATCTCGCCCGGCTCGATACGGAAGCCGCGTACCTTCACCTGCTCGTCCGCACGGCCGACATAGACCAGCTGACCGTCCTCGGTCCACCTGGCACGGTCGCCAGTCTGGTACATCCGCGACCCGTCCGCGGCGAACGGGTCCGCCACGAACCGCCGCGCGCTCAGCCCCGGGCGGCCGAGGTATCCGCGGGCCAGCCCCGCGCCCGCGACGTACAACTCGCCCACCGCACCAGGCGCCACCGGCATCAAGGCGTCATCGAGCACATAGGCGCGCACGTTGACCATGGGTCGGCCGATGTGCGGCTCGTCGCCGGGCTGCAGCGGACGGGTCGCCGTGGAGGCGACGGTGTTCTCGGTCGGCCCGTAGCCGTTGATGAACCGCCGTCCCGGCGCCCACCTGGCCACCAGCTCCGCGCCCATGGCCTCGCCCACGGACACGAGCGTCGTCACCGGGGCGAGATCCTCCGGTTCCAGCACCTCCAGCACGGCCGGCGGCAGCGTCGCGTGCGTCACTCCATGGCGGGCCACGACCTCCGCCAGCCCCGCACCCGGCAGCAGCCGGGCCGCGGGCGCCACCACCAGGCGTCCGCCCGAGCACAGCACCAGCAGCTCGAACGTGGCCGCGTCGAAGCCGATCGACGAGAACTGCAGCATCCGGCTGTCTTCGGCCACCCCGAGGCGCTCCCTCTGCGCGGCCACCAGGTTCACCGCGGCCGCGTGCGAGACCACCACGCCCTTGGGTGTCCCGGTGGACCCCGAGGTGTAGATCACGTATGCCGCGTGCTCCGGCAGCGCAGCGCTCCTGCGTTCTGCTCCGGCTGATACGCCGACATCCGCAACCACCAACTCGGCCTCCACGGAAGGCTCATCGGCGATCAGCAGCGCACACTGGGTTGGAACCCGAGAGGCGCAGTCCATCGACGTCACCACGCACACCGCGCCCGCGTCCTGGAGCGTGAAGGCCACCCGTTCCGCGAGGTAGTCCGGGTCGATGGGCAGATATGCCGCCCCCGTCTTCCACACCGCGAGCAGCGCCACCACCAGATCGACGCCCCGCTCCATCAGTACGCCGACCACCGACTCGGGTCCCACGCCGCGGCGCACGAGCAGCCGCGCCAACCGGTCGGCGCGGGCGTCGAGTTGGGCGTACGACATCTCGACGTCGTCGTCGGCCACCGCGACCGCGTCGGGTGTGCGGGCCGCCTGCGCCTCGAAGAGTTCGGGCACCGTGGCGGGTGCCACCTCGAGCCCGGTGTCGTTCCACTCGACCAGGACCCTGCGGCGCTCGGCGTCGTCGAGGAGGTCGGCCCGGCCGATCGTGTCTGTCGGGGCGGCCGCCGCCAGCCAGTTGAGGGTCCGCAGGAAGCGCCGGGAGATCTCGGCTCCCGGTGTGACTCCGGTCGTCGGCTCGGTCTGCTCTGCCGGATTCGTCACCACGTCTATCCGAAGGCCGGTGTCGGCCGAGCGGTCGAAGATGTCGATGCGCACGCCGTCGACTGGACCGTTGGCGAGGTTGTGGGCGGTGGCCACGCAGTCGCCGAACGGCATCGAGTAGTCGAAGCTCATGAGATTGACGAACAGATCGCAGAGCGGTCCACGGTCGAGGAGCTTCAGATCCCGGAGGATGTCCTCGTAGCGGTAGCGCTGGTGGCGCAGCGCCTCACGGACGGCTGCGGAGGTCTGCCGAAGGAGTTCCGCGACGCTCGTCCCGGGGGCGAGACCGAGCCGTACGGGCACGTTGTTGCTCATCATGCCGGGTGTCGCGAGCTCGCGCTCCCCGGCCCTGGCGCGCACCGGGACCCCGACGACGACCTCCCGCTCGCCGGTTGCGCGGTGGTGGTGGAGCGCACCGGCGGCGATCGAGAGGACGGCCAGACTTGTCCCCAGCCGCCGGACGTCCGCTCGGAGGTCGGCGGTCGCTTCAGGGCCGATGTCCGCCGCGGTTCGCTGCGGCACACGAAGCGGCCGACGGCTCCCGCCTGCCCGGGGTCCTTCGCCGTCCGAGAGTCCCGAGAGTGTGTCGAGCCAGAATGCGCGGTCGCGTTCGAAGGCCGGTGACGTCCGGTAGGCGCGGTCGGCCTCGATCAGGGTGGACACCGGTTCCATGGCGGTGTTCCCGGGGGCCTGTCCCACCCGTAGCGCGGTGTAGATCCGGGCGACGCGGGCGGCCATCACCGACAGGCTGTGGCCGTCCGCCGCGATGTGGTGGACGCGGTGGTACCAGATGAAGTGACCGGCTCCGAGCGTGAACACGGCGAAGGCGAACAGCGGCCCGTCCATGAGGTCGACCGGTCCGGTCAGGTCCGCGCGCATCCAGTCCTCGGCCGCTGCTCGCGGTTCCGGTTCACCGCTGACGTCGAGGACGTGGATCGGGTAGTCGCGGGATTCGCTCACATACTGCCGAGGCGTCTCGCCGTCCATGTGAAAGCGCAGACGATAGGAGTCCGCTTCGTCGAGGGAATGACGCAGCGCCCCGACGAAGAGTTCCACGTCCAGATCGCCGTGGATTTCAAGGTACTCGGCGGCGTTGAAGGCCGGATTCTCCGGGGCCATTTGCTGGGCATGCCAGACGCCCAGCTGTCCTGCCATCAGGTCCTGAAGTCCACCCTCACCTGCGGGCATATGCGCCCACTCCAATCGTGACTGAAGCTGTGACTGGTAGTTGGCGCTTGTCCGCCGTATCTCACATGCGCCGGAATTAAATTTCACATACGCCGGGGAGTGACGATCCTCTGCCGCACTATGCCCCAGCAGCAGGCGGCCGATCAACGAACGCCCCGGATTCAGGGGCCGTTCAACCGGTGCGCCGCGGCAGTTGAACACATGTGAACGGCCTGACCAGTGGAGAGGCGACAGTTCGGCGCACACCCGGTGGTTCACCTGATGACGGGACACGGTTGAACACTCCACCGCCCGGCAGACCGACGTGTGTTGATAGGCCGCCGACTTCTGCGTCATAGTGTTCCCGGCTGTTCTCAGCAGCGCCCCTCGGCCAGGATATGCGGCAATTACTCGCACGCACGATAGGAGATCCTGTGAATGGGCTCCCGAGGGCGGACATCGCCGAGGGTTTCTCGCAATGGCTCGGCACTTTGGCCGACTGGGCTCGAAAGCATCGGGACGGCACTGTCGAATGGCGGGATGTCGCCGCAACCGGACTGCTCTCGCTGACCGTTCCGGAACATCTCGGCGGTGCCGGTGCCGGCTTCGAAGCGGTGTCGACCGCGCTGGAGACGGCTGCCGCCGGCTGTGGGCCCGGGGGGCTGTGGTTCGCGGTCTGCGCGCATCTGCTGGCCTGTCAGGAACCCCTTGTCGCATTCGGCGACAGCGAGCAGCAACAGCGGTTCCTTCCCGGCATGATGACCGGCGATGTGATCGGCGCGCATGCCAGCACGGAGTACGAGGCCGGTTCCGACGTGCTGTCCGTCCGGACCGCCGCCACGCATGCCGCGGACGGTGCCTGGACGCTGAACGGCAGCAAGTCCTTTGTGACCAACGGGCCGATCGCCGACGTCTTCCTGGTGTTGGCCAGGACCGCGCCGGGAAGTCCGCTGGCGGGCCTCACCTCGTTTCTCGTTCCGCGCGGGACCCCCGGTCTGAGCGTCGGGCCGCCCCTCGAGAAGGCCGGGCTGCAAGGGTCTTCACTGGGCACGCTGCGACTCGACGACTGCGAACTCCCGGACAGCGCCTGCCTCGGCGGGGCGGGAGCCGGCTATGCGGTGCTGACCCACACGATGCGAATTGAACGCGCTTTGATTCTGGCACCGACGCTGGGGCTGATGGAGCGTGCTCTCCAATCGGCCGTCGAACACGCCCGAATGCGCCGGCAGTTCGGACAGCGACTGGCGGACTTCGACTCCGTCCGGGACCGCCTGGTCACCATGAAGATCAATCTGGTGAGTGCCCGGGAAATGCTGCAGGCAACGGCGCGTCAGGCGGATTCCGGCCGTCTCGACCATGCCAGGTCGGCCCTGACGAAGGTTCATGTCAGCCGCTGCTTCAACGAGTTCTGCAACAACCTGGTCGATGTCTACGGCGGTTACGCCCTCCTGCCGGAGACCGGCGCCGGCCTGCTGCTGGACGACGCGGTGGCAAGCCGCTTCTATTCCGGCACCTCCGACCTGAACAGGAAGATCGTCGCCCAGGGATTGGGACTGTGATGACTGCGTTGGACGAAAAGCTGCTGCGTGAGATCCGTGCCATCGTCACCGACTGCGCTTCCGCAACGCCACCCGATGATCTCGGCGATGACGACGACATCATCCAGCTGGGCATCGTCGACTCGCTCTCCTTGATGGAGATGGTCGCCGCGGTGAATGCACGACTCGGCATCTGGGTCGACGACTCGGAGCTCGTGGCGCGCAATTTCGGGAGCATCCGCTCGATCCACGCCCTGCTGGCCGGGAAAGGCCGCTGATGGCCCAGGAGTTGCTGCTGCGCGACCATCTCCGGACGGCGGCCGATCGCTGGGGCGGCCGCCGGGCCGTCATCGACGACACAGTCGATCTGACGTACGCCCAACTGGCGGCCGCGGCGCGGGACGTGGCGGATCAGCTGTTGTCGGCGGGGGTCCGGTCCGGCGACTGCGTCGCCTGGCACGGCCGGAGGAACGCGGCGGCCGTCACCGCCGTCCACGGCATTCTCGAGGCGGGCGCGGCGTATGTTCCGCTGGATCCGGAAGCCCCGTTCGCGCGCAACCACCGGATCGTCGCCAACGGCCGGCCGAGCGCCGTCCTGGCCGACACCGCCACTCGCCGCCAGTGGGAAGCGGCGGGACCGGGCCTTTCCTGGGAGCCGCTCAAGCCTTTCGCGGGCACTGCGGACGAGCTCTGGCTCGCCGCGTTGAGCCGGTCCCGGCCCAGCGGCCATCCCGCCGTCTCGTACGTCCTGCACACATCCGGCAGCAGCGGCTCGCCAAAGGGAGTCGTTCACACGCACAGCAGCGCCGCCGCCTTCGTCTGCTGGGCCGCGGAGGAGCTCGCTCTCACCGAGGCCGACGTCCTGGTCAACACGGCGCCCTTGCACTTCGACCTGTCCACGCTCGACCTGTTCGGCGCCGCGCTCACCGGCGCCGCGGTCGCGGTCATGAGCCGCGAGGACTCCCGTTTCCCCGCGAGTTACGCGGACTTCGTGGCCCGCGTCGGCGGCAGCGTCTGGTACACGGTGCCGTCTGCCCTCTCCCGCCTGGTCCAGCGGGGCGACTCGCTGCTGCGGACCTTCACGTCATTGCGGATCGCGGCCCTCGCCGGCGAGGTCCTGCGCCCGGACGACGTCGGGAAGCTGATGGACGCCCATCCGGCGGTCCGTGTCTTCAATCTCTACGGCCCGACGGAGACCAACGTCTGCACCTACCACGAGATCGTCGAACGGCCGCCCGCCCACGAGGCGATCCCGATCGGGCGGCCGCTGCCCGGTGTGGAGATCACCGTGGTCGACGACCGGCTCCAGGCCGTCGGTGAGGGTCGGACCGGAGAACTGCTGGTGCGCGGCAGCACCTTGATGACCGGCTACTGGAAGGGCTCCGCCGAGAAGCTGCTCCCCTTCGTCACCACACCTGACGGCAAGGAGTGGTACGCGACCGGGGACCAGGTTCGTTCCGGCTCCGGAGGTTGCCTGGACTACCTCGGCAGGAACGACACGCAGATCAAATCCCGGGGCTACCGGATCGAACTGGTCGAGATCGACCACGCGTTGGGGTCCCTGCCCGCCGTCTCGGAGTGCGCCGTCGTGGCGATTCCCGACGGCGCGGCCGGCCGGCGGATCCTCGCGTTCGCCGTGAGCGAGGACGGCGGCACGGACGAGGCGGGCCTGCGCGTGGCGCTGCGTCGCCTGCTGCCCGGCTACATGGTCCCCGATCGCATCTTCGTGACCGGGCGGCCTCTCCCCCGGCTCACCAACGGCAAGGTCGACCGGCTGGCCCTGGCCGCGGAAGCGGAGGTGCTGGCCTCGTCGTCCGAGGGCCAGGGCTAGCAGGCGGCACGGCACGGACCGGGACACGACTAGGCAGGGACAGGGACACGAGCATGGCGATGACTGGGCGCATGGCAACGAAACCGACCCGCCCGCGCGTTGAACGCGGAACGCTGAGGCGCATCCTCCCCTACGCCCGCCGGTATCGCGGGCCCATGGCCCTGATGCTGCTCACCACCGCGGTGGACGCCGCCATCGCGGCGGCGAGCCCGATGATCCTCAAGTCGGTGATCGACGAGGGCATCGTGCCCCGGCGGCTGTCCGTGGTGGTGACGCTGTCCCTGGTCATCGCGGCACTGGCGCTCGTCGACACACTCGTCGTCTACGTCCAGACCTGGTTCTCCGGCCGGATAGGCGAGGGACTCGTCTACGACCTGCGCACCAAGGTCTACGGCCATGTCCAGCAGCAGCCGCTGGCCTTCTTCGCCCGTGCCCAGACCGGCGCCCTGATCAGCCGCCTCAACTCCGACATCGTCGGCGCTCAGCAGGCGCTCACCACCGTGCTGACCCAGACCTTCACCACTGTCCTGACCGTCGCCTTCGTCCTGACCTCGATGTTCCTGTTGTCCTGGCAGATCGCCGTCGTCTCGGTGGTGACGATCCCCCTGTTCATCGTCCTTCCGGGGAGGTTCGTCGGCCGCAGGCTGAAGCACCTCACCAGGGAGGTCATGCAGCTCAACGCGGAGATGAGCTCCATGATGAACGAACGGTTCAATGCCTCCGGGGCCATGCTCACCAAGCTCTACGGACAACCCGACAGCGACGCGGACGCGTTCGCCGCCCGGGCCGGCCAGGTGCGGGACGTCTCGGTCACCACCGCCGTCCAGGGACGGCTGCTCTTCATCATCGCCACCCTGCTCACGACGCTGACCACGGCCGCGGTCTACGGCCTGGGCGGCCATCTCGCCATCGACGGCACCCTGGAGATCGGCACCCTGGTGGCGATGGTCACCCTCCTGCTGCGCCTGTACGGCCCGGTCAACCAGCTGTCGAGCCTGTCGGTCAACGTCACCAAGGCACTGGTCAGCTTCAGCAGGGTGTTCGAGATCCTCGACCTCGAGCCGCTCATCACCGAACGCCCGGGAGCGACCGCGCTGCCTCGTCCGGGTGCGGTGGGCGACGCCACGCCGGCCATCGAGTTCGACCGGGTCTGCTTCCGCTACCCCGCCGCCGAGGAGGTCTCCCTCGGTTCCCTCGAGTCGATCGCGCGCCGTATGCCCGAGCGGGCCCAGGAGGCGTGGACGCTGCAGTCCCTGAGTTTCACCGTTCCACCCGGCACGCTCACCGCACTGGTCGGACCCTCGGGCGCCGGCAAGACGACGATCTCCCAGCTGGTGTCGCGGCTCTACGACCCGAACTCCGGTGAGGTGCGGATCGCGGGGCAGGACCTGCGCGACGTCACCCTGGAGTCCCTGCGGACGACCGTCGGCGTCGTCACTCAGGACGCGCACCTCTTCCACGACACGATCCGGACGAACCTCCTCTACGCACGCCCCGACGCGAGTGAGCGGGACCTGGAGGAGGCGTGCAGGGGTGCGCAGATCTGGGATGCGCTCGCCGGCCTGCCCGACGGTCTCGACACCGTCGTAGGAGATCGCGGATACCGCCTCTCGGGCGGTGAAAGGCAGCGGATCGCCCTGGCCAGGCTGCTGTTGAAGGCTCCGGCCGTCGTCGTGCTGGACGAGGCCACGGCGCATCTCGACTCCGAGTCGGAGGCTGCCGTCCAGCGCGCCCTCAAGACGGCTCTGGCCGACCGGACGTCGCTGGTGATCGCGCATCGGCTCTCCACCATCCGCGAGGCCGACCAGATCCTGGTGGTCGACGCGGGACGGATCACCGAGCGCGGAACCCACGAAGAGCTGCTGGCCGGGCAGGGGCTCTACGCCGAGCTGTACCGCACCCAGTTCGCGCGGCAGGCCTCCGGCGCGGAGCCCGTCACCCAGGTCCCTCAGTAGCGGGAGGAGGCCTCGCCCGCCCGTGGCTGCGGCTCCTCGTCGTGCCGCGCGCCGGCCTCGAGGCCCGCGGCCAGCCGCAGTTCCTCCTCGGCGGTGCACTCGACCCGCTTCATGGCGAGCCGCAGCAGCGGCGGCGCCATCACCGAGGTCACCACGGCGACCAGGACGACGATGGTGTACGTGTCGGTGTCCAGGACCCCCACCCGCAGGCCGACCGTGGCCACGATGACCTCGATGACACCCCGGGCGTTCATTCCGGCGCCCAGGGCCAGCGCTTCCCACCGGCTGAGCCGGCTCAGCCGGGCGCCGAGGTAGGCGCCTGCGAACTTGCCCAGGATCGCGACGGTGAGGACGATCAGGGCCGCCGCGAGGACCGCCGGCTCCGCCAGCGCCCGCAGATCGATCCGCAGCCCGGCGGTGGCGAAGAAGACCGGGGCGAGGAAGGCCACCACGACCGTGCGCAGGGAGGCGGTGCGCGAGCGCTCGAACTCTCCGCTGGACCCGATGAGGGCACCGCAGACGAAGGCGCCGAAGACCGCCTCGAGACCGAGTGCCTGGGTGCCGGCGGCGGCGAGGAGGATCATCGCGACCGCGGCGGCGACCGTGTGGGTCGCGGACCCCCCGCTCAGCCGCAGCGCCTGCCGCACCAGGGGACGGCCCACCACCACCGCGGCCAGGACGACGAGCAGCAGGGCGCCGATCGACACCACCACCTTGTGGGCGGTCAGTCCGCCGACGGCCATCGCGGAGACGACCGACAGCAGGAACCACCCGATGGCGTCGTCGATGCTGCCCGCGGCCAGGGTCAGCTGACCGATGTTGCGGTGGATCAGGTTCATGTCGATCAGGGTCTTCGCGATCACGGGGATGGCGCTGACGCACATTGCGACGCCCATGAACAGTGCGAACACGGCACCGTCGGCTGTGCCGGTGTGCAGCAGCCTGGTCAGCGGATAGCCGAGGCCGACCCCGGCGAGGAAGGGGATGATCAGTCCGGCGAGACTGATCCGTACCGCGGTGGCGCGGCGGCGGCGCAGCATGCGCAGGTCCATCTCGATGCCGGTGAGTCCCACCAGCAGCAGTACGCCGAGCTGGCCGACCGCGTCGAGCAGATGCATCTGGTCGGGACGGGACGGCAGCAGCCACCCGGTGGCCCTCGGCGCCAGCCAGCCGAACAGTGACGGGCCGAGGAGGACGCCCGCGCTCAGTTCACCGACGATGGCGGGCAGTCCGATCCTTGTCGCCGCCCGGCCCAGCAGGATGGCCAGGAGCAGCAGCAGGCCGACCTGGAGCAGGAAGACCAGTAGCTGGTGGGCGGGTATCGGCGGTACCGGGGCAGCAGTCAACACCTGGGCTCCTTGGGTTTCTTCTCGCCGCGTTTCAGCGCGGCTGGACCCGCTTCTCGGCTGAGAAGCGGCCGACCTTGTCGAGCACATCCGTGCTGTACATCCTCAGGGCCTGTTGCAGCGCGAATTCGGCCAGGTAGCGGCGGAACTCGTCCGGGGACTCCTCGGCCAGGTTCAGCATGTGCCGGTTGGCGGTCACCGCCGGCCCCCGCATGCGCTCGAGGCTCCGCTCGACGGCACGGTCCAGCCTGTCCGGTTCGTGAACCTCGTCGACGAGCAGCGCGGCGGCCGGCTCGTCCGCGCGGATCCGGCGGCCCCCGAGGATGATCTGCCGGGCGAGGCGAGGGCCGGCGTGCCGGGTGAGCCGGAAGTTGGCGGCGCCGGGAACGATTCCCTCCGCTGCGGCCGGGAGGCTGAAGTAGGCGTCGGAGGCGGCCAGCACCTGATCGAAGACGAGCAGCAGCTGGGCGCCGCCGCCGATGGCGAACGTGTCCACGGCGGCCACCCAGGGTTTTGCGAGCGTGGGGGTACGCCAGCTCGCGCCGTCCTCGACGAGCACTCCCCGCTGGAGCTTGTGGATGTAGCCGAGTTCGCGGCGCAGCAGGAAGTCGACGAGGGAGATGCCGCCGCCGTGCAGGGCCTTGAGATTGATGCCTGCGCTGAACACCCGTTTTCCCCGGTACCGGGGATGGGTCATCTCACCCCCGCGCAGCAGTCCGACCTCCACGCCCGGGTCGAGGAGTGCCAGGTCGACCGCGGTCTCCATGTCGTCCACCTGCCGGTCGTCCTCGGCGTTCAGGCAGTCGTCGCGGCACATGGTGAGCCGCGCCGCGCCGCCGCGCCGCTCCAGCCGCACGGACCCGAGGTCGACGTCTCCGGTCGCGAGGAAGTCGGGCAGCAGGCTCAGGGCCCGGGGAGTGGGCCGCAGCATCGCATCGAGCAGATGAGGTCCGGCCGACGGTGACCGCAGCACGTGGCGGAAGAAGATGCCCTGGTCGATCTCGTGGCCGTCCTTGTCCGCCTGTGGCAGGGCCCGTTCGCGGGCGAGCTGCTCGCGGGTGGGCACCAGCCCGGGAAACGCCGTGGAGGCAGCTTGCGCCAGCTCTGCCAGCCGCAGGTCACGGGAACGGCCTGCGGTGAGCTCGTCGTAGACGGCATCCGTGTGGGCGGCCATGAAGGCCGAGCGCAGCGCCCGCGCGGCTTCGGTGGCCGCCGTGCCGCGGCCGCGCCGGGCGACCTCGGCGAGCGTCAGGCGGGCCCGCTCCAGCTCCACCGGCATGCGTACGGTCATGACGCCGTGCCGGCCGACGTGTGGCGCAACACCCGGTCGCAGGCCGCCAGATGCACGCCCAGGGCCTCCTCGAAGCTGGTGGTGGGCGCCTCGATCAGCAGCTGTCGTCTGATGGCCAGCTCCGGACCGTCCAGCGCGCCGCCCCGTTCGGCCGCCGTGGTCAGGGCGTTGGCCGTGTCGTCCGTCAACTCGTCGACGAGGTGCAGCTGCAGCGCCTCCTCCGCCTCGATCGGGGTGCCGAAGAGCGCCGCCCGGCGTACCGCGGCGGCCCGCGCCGCCTGGCGGGCCAGCCGGTACAGCGCCATGCCCGGCCAGGTGGCACCCGCTGCCAGCGGCACCATGAGGCGTACGGAGGCGGTCGCGATCCGGTAGTCGGTGGTCAGCAGCGCCTCCAGGGCGGCACCTCCGCAGTCGCCCTCGGCGACGGCGACCGTGCTCGACGGAAGGCGTTCCAGCCGGCGCAGTGCCCTTTCCCACTTGCTGACCAGAGACACGGTCAGCCCGCCGGCGCCGGGCACCCGGGGCGCACCGGACACGTGCACGATCACCCTGCCGTGCCCGCCCAGATCCTCGGCCGTGTCGCAGACGGCGACGACCGCCGCGACGGTCTCGGCCGACAGGGGGCGGGTTCCGTCTATCCGCAGGACCAGCTCGTCGTTCATCCGCTCCCCCGTCACCATTGGACCAGCGCCGTCTCGATGGTCGAGCCGGGTCCCATCGTCATCAGAACGCCGTAGTCGCCGGGGACGGCGACCCGTTCCTGCAGCAGCCGCTCGTAGGAGAACAGGAACGAGCCGCTGGACAGGTTGCCGAAGTCGCGCAGCACCGCGCTGGTGTGGCGCACGTCGTGCCGGGTGAGGCCCAGGTTCACCCGGACCGCGTCGATGACCTTCTTGCCGCCGGAATGCACCAGCCAGTGCCTGATGTCGCTGCGCCGCAGGCCCGTGCCGGCCAGCAGGCGGCCGATGACCGATTCCGCGTGCGCCCCGACCACGTACGGGATGTCGGGATCGAGGTAGAAGCTGAACTTGCCCTGCGCGTCGTCCCAGTCGTAGCGCATGGCGCCGACCGCGTCGGTGATGAGGTGGCTGGCGAACGACAGCACGCGCGGGCCGCTCGCCACGGCCGGCCTGCCGTCGCGGCCGTACGGCCCGTCGGTGGCGGCGGGTGCTTCGGCCACCAGCGCGACGGCGGCGGCACCGTCGCCGAAGAGACTGTTCACCACCGCGGTGCGCATCGACGCGTCCATGACGTATGCGGCCGAGCAGGCCTCCGCACACAGCATGACCGCGACCTGCCCCGGGTGTGCCGCGGCCCAGCCGGCGACCGGATTGAGGGCGTTGAGGCCCGCGTTGCAGCCCATGCCCACGACGTCCAGGCGGCTGCAGCCGGGGTCGATGCCCATCTCCCGGATGAGCAGCGCGCTCAGGCCGGGGGTGAGGAATCCGGTGGTGGTCACGCAGCACAGATAGGCGATGTCGGCGAGTTCGATCCCGGCGTTCCGCAGGCAGCTGCGTACGGCCCGCGCGCCCATGTCGAGGGCGACCTTCTTGTGTTTGGCGAGCAGTTCTCCCTGCGTCTCCTGGACGCAGGTGCCGTCCTCGTCCCGAGGAGGCAGCGAGAGGAACCGCCGCTCTATCGCGCTGTTGAGGAAGAGCGACCGGACCCTGTGGTCGGTGATCCGGAATGTGTCGAGCAGTTCTCGCTGGGTGTACGAATGCTCGGTGACGGCCGTGCCGACGCCCATGATCCTGGGGACGTTCGGGGTGTCCCTGCGCGGGGACACCGGCGGTTCGATCAGCAGGGGGCGTACCGGGCTCAGACTGACGGTCATCGGAAAGTCCACCCCCACATACGGCACTTACTGCGGACAAGGGGCACTGCTGTGAGCATGCCGATCCACCTTCCGGTGCGTAGTGGTCAGTGCCGGGGCCCTGACTCGGAGATGACGAACTGCGCGAGCCGCGCGATTCCCTCCGCGATCTCGTCCTGGGTCAGATAACTGACGGACAGCCGGAGCGTGTGCTCTCCGCCGCCCTGCGGATAGAAGTAGGACATCGGCGTCCAGATGACGCCGAACTCCTCCGCCGAGCGTATGAGCGCGGCGTTGTCCGCCCGGAAGGGAACGTTCAGGGTCAGGAAGAAGCCGCCGGTGGGCTTGTTCCAGCGAACAGATGCGGCCGCTCGGTCCTCGGGCGGGAAGCACTTCTCGAGTTGCTCGAGGGTGGCCTGCATCGCCCGCCCGTAGTACGCCGCCGTCTCTTTGTTGAGTTCGGAGGTGTGTCCCCCGGACGCGAGCAGCATGCCGGCCACGGCGGCCTGACTCAGGGGTGAGGTGTTCACCGTCACCATGCTCTTGATCTTGGTGAGTTCGTCGGCCAGCAGGCCGGTGGCACCCGTCCTGTCGACGACCTGCTGGTCCGCGACGGCGAAGCCGACGCGGGCGCCGGGAAAGAGGGACTTGGAGAATGAGCCGAGGTGAACGACGCGGCGCCGGGTGTCGAGGGACTTGAGCGTCGGCAGCTGCCGTCCGGGGCTGACCAGCCGGTAGGGGCTGTCCTCCAGGATCAGGATGTCCTCGCGAGCCGCCAGTTCGAGCAGCGCGTGGCGTGCCTGGAGTGGCATGGTCGCCCCCGAGGGGTTCGCGTGGTCGGGCACCGTGTAGAACACACGGGGACGGCGCCCACGCAGCCGTTCCGCCCGGATCGCCGCCTCGAGGTCGGCGCAGTCGAACCCGTCCTCCCGCTCCTCGACCGCGGTCGGTTCGATGTCGAGCAGCCTGGCGGCACCCGTGATGCCCACATAGCAGGGGCTGGAGACGAGCAGGACGTCGTCGGGTCCGGGGATCAGCGCCCTCAGCGCGAGGAACATCGCCTCCTGGCAGCCGACGGTGACCACGATGGCTTCCGGCGGCACTTGGATGGCCTCGTCCTTGCGCAGCGAGTCGGCGATCAGCTCCCGGATCCGGCCGCTGGTCGGTCCGTACTGGAAGAGCGCGTCGCGGATCTGCTCGGGCGTGCTTCCGGACTCGGCCAGGTGATCGAGGTAGCGGCGTATGTGGGTGAATATCTGCTCGGTTTCGAAGAAGCCGTCGTACGGGCGGCCGGGAGCGAAGGAGATCGCCTTCGGGTAGCGGTGGGTGATCTCGTTGAGGAAGGTCATCGTGTCGAGTACGGGATCGGAGACACTGCCGTGCAGTTCCTCCTTCCGCACCTCGCAAGGGCCTGCGGCTGCGGGGATCGCGGCCGGCGCGGGGCGTTTTGAAGGCGCCGGGAGCCGTTCGCCCGTATGCACCAGATCAGGTCCCGTGTCCGCGACCGTGCGGGTGCCGCTCAGCGTCATGGCGTCCGCCAACTCGCCGATGAGGATGCCCAGTACCCGGGCCACACCGTCCGTCCCCTCCACGGCCAGCCCGTGCAGCACCGGACGCCCCACGAGGACGGCGTCGGCCCCCAGGGCCAGCGAGGCCAGCACGTCCCGCCCACGGCGGATCCCTCCGTCGATGAGCACTGGGCAGGCGCCCGCCACAGCCGACGCGATCTCCGGCAGTGCCTGCAGGCTGGCCGTCGCGCCGTCCAGCTGCCGGCCGCCGTGGTTGGACACGACGAGCCCGTCCACCCCCGCCTCGACGGCCCTTTCGGCGTCTGTGCCGGTCAGGACTCCCTTGAGCAGGATCGGCAAGGAGCTGACCGAGCGCAGCCACTCGACCACCGACCAGTCGAGGGCGGGATCGAAATCCGCCCGGGCGTGAGCGCCGGGAGAGGAGAAGTCGGAGAAGGGGAGGTTGGCGGGGCTGATCCCCGGGGGCAGCCCGAAGTCGTTGCGCAGATCGCGCAGTCGGCGACCCAGGACGGGGGCGTCCACCGTCAGTACCAGTGCCTCGAAGCCGGCCGACTCAGCGCGGGCGATCAGATCCCGGGTCACCGACCGGTCCCGGAAGCAGTACACCTGAAGCCACAGTGGCGACGTGGCGGCCGCGGCGATGTCCTCGAAAGCCCGCCCGGCGAAGGTGCTCACCACGAGCGGGACACCGGCCGACCCCGCGCCCCGTGCTGTGGCGACCTCGCCGTCCGGGTGGGCCAGGCCGTGGTAGGCCATCGGCGCGACGGCCACCGGCGCCGCCCAAGTGCGGCCGAGGATCGAGGTGTCGGTGGACGGCCGGACGGCACCGGCGAGAACGCGCGGCCGCAGCCAGGCCCGGTCGAAGGCCGCCAGGTTCGCCTGGAGCGTCCGCTCCTCGCCGGCACCCCCGGCCAGGAAGTCCCAGATGTCGGCCGCCATACCGGCTCGCGCCAGGGAGGCGTAGTCGGCAAGGGTGAGTGCGGCCCGGGCGGCGCGAGAGCCGCCGCCGCTCACGTGGCGGCCAGCCGGTCGCGCTCCACCGCTTCGTACAGCGCCCGGATGTTCGCGCTGCCGAATCCGCGGGAGCCCTGGCGCTGTATGAGCTCGTAGAAGAGCGTGTTGCGCTCGTACGGGGACCGGCTGAACAGCTGCAGAAGGTAGCCCCATTCGTCGCGATCGGCGAGCACGTGCGCCGCCCGCAGCCCCGTGATTTCCTCCCGCATGTCGGCGAACCTCTCGGCGAGCATGTCGTAGTACGTCGAGGGGGTGCTCAGGAACTCCACACCGCGGCCCCGGAGTTCGCTCACTGCCGGGATGATGTCGTCGACCAGGAACGCAAGGTGCTGGACGCCCGGACCGCCGTTCCTGTCGAGGAAGGCGTCGAGTTGGCCCGGGCTCTTCGCGGGGTCCGGAGCAACCAGGGTGAAGGTGATGCGCCCGGACGCGCTGCGGACAACGATCGAATCCATGCCCTGCTCGCCGGTGTCGACATATTCGGACGAGTAGCGGGAGAGCCCGAAGGCGTCACCGTAGTAGTCCGCATACTCCGAAAGGCTGCCGCCCTCCAGGCAGACGGCGACGTGGTCGAGCTGGCGGATCCGGCCGGACGGACGGGTCGATGCTCCCGGGAAGGCGGCCCAGGTGCGGCCGCCCGGCAGCCTCGCCCCCGGACCGTCGCCACCGCCGTCGGGCAGCAGCGTATGGGAGACACCGCCGAATCCCTGCACTATCGGATTTCCCTGG
Source organism: Streptomyces sp. NPDC058307 (assembly GCF_042880295.1). NCBI lineage: Bacteria > Bacillati > Actinomycetota > Actinomycetes > Kitasatosporales > Streptomycetaceae > Streptomyces > Streptomyces sp. NPDC058307. The sequence continues at coordinate 69,753 of NZ_JBHVYZ010000039.1, read as the reverse complement.
ATCGTTCCCGCCAGCCGACCGCCCGCCGCCTCCACGGCATTGCGTGTCTTGGTGACGTCGTCACAAGTCAGGGCGATGTCAGCGACCCCGTCCCCGTGCTGGTCCAGAAATTTCCATGTGCCTGGACCCGAGGTGACGAGAAGCTGAACATCGCCCTGACGCAGCAGAACGGAACTCCTGTCCGCGCCCACGGAATCCGCCACCCGCGCGAATCCCAGAGAGGACGCGAAATAGTCGGCCATGGCCTGCTTGTCCCGTGCATACAACTCGACGTACTCGATTTCTCGCACAGCCATGGAGATACCTCCTGCAGAACGGCCAGCGGATATGTAATTCACTATGCCGCGGCGCCCTGCAGTCCAACAAGATTCTGCGTTGCACACTCCAGCTGCGGACGTTCAGCCGATCACTGGTCCACGAGTTGCGGACTGCACACGTTCATCCAGTTCCTGCGCGAATCCCCGCCATGTCTCGGCATATTGCCGGGCGAGATGTACGACCAGTTCTCCGCAATGCGGCGGAACCACCGCAGCCAATTCAACGCACGCCCGCATACCGATTGCATTCTGCTGGAGCAGGCGCAGGAGCTGCCGGCCGTCCTGCTTGTGCCGCAGGGACGGATCTCGCAGCAGTTTTTCGAGGACCGAATCGGGGTTCAGTTGGGCCAGTCGCACCTGGACGGCGCCGCGGGCGCGGGCGTGTTCGGGCGACGGCCCGGCGTCCTCGCTGTCCTCGGCCGCGCTGAGCGCCGCCGGCAGGGGCGACTCGCCGGACACCAGCCGCCTACGGACGTCGCTGACCGTCGCCGGCGATATCCCCGCGAGGCGTGCCACCTCGCGCAGTGACGCCTGCGGTCGCTCCGCAAGCACATCGGCTGCCCGGCGTCGGCCTTCGACGCTGTTCAGCGGCCGGACTTTGCCGTCCCTGCCGATGCGGGCGTTCAACTGCGGCGTCGCGTCAATTGAACGGCGGCGCACGGCCGCCACTGCCTTGGCGCCCAGTCCTGCGGCCCGCGCGATCGCCCGGTCGGACATGTGCGGGTGCGACTCGATGATCCTCGCGGCCGCGGCTCGTCGCTCGACCAGCGACAGCGGTAGTCCGTGCGTCACATTGGCTTCGACCGCCCGGAGGAACGCGTCCTCCGCGGTGCCGTCGAAGAACTGGACGTCGATCGTCTCCTGCCCCCTCGACAGGGCGGCAAGAATACGGTGCATTCCATCGATGACCTGCATGGTGCCCCGATTGACCAGGACCGCCGGTAACGGCGTCTCGATCTCGGCCAACCGTGCGACGTGCTCTCTGTCCTGCCCTTCCAAGCGCGGAGATTCACCGGGCAGCAACAATGCAATCGGAACTGCCACAACATCCGCGACCTTGCCGTTGTTTTCATGCTCGCGCGATTCAGCGTATAGCAGACTCATTCCATCCCCCGCCGGATTGGATTCGTACTGGATTTGGACCCGCCGGCACGCGACCCGAGCCGGCGTTCCAAGATCTTCATTCCATCCGCAGTTACTGCTCAGTTACCTCGCGTGCGACACCACGAACACCCTGCCGCCAGCGTTCTCACCAGCACCAGGTGTCCTATTCTTGTCGCTCGCGTTCGAACTGTCATCGTGCCGCCAGTAAAGGCCGCCCCAAGAAGTTCATTGCAAGGATATGACCCGGACCGCGTCCTGGATCTCTGGCCAGGCCAAAGCGGAACTTCGCCTCTCCGGTGATTCACCTGAAATGATCACGCGAGCCCCGATAAGACATTGCTGATCAGGCCATACCGCGGCCGTGTCGGTGCAATCATCCGGCGACGGCGTTCCGGCCAAGAAGAGCGCGGGCTCAGCCCTCGACCCAGCCGTGGCTCTTTCCGAACTGGACCAGAGCACTGCGGACTTGGAGGATCTGCTGTGCCGTCAGGGACTGCACCGACTCCAGGAGGACCTCTGTCATCTCCCTGGTGTACTCCTCCGCGCTGAGCACATCGCACATGCCGTCGCCCCCCTCAGCCGGACGCGGCTGGGCCGGCACCACCGGGGGCGCCTCCACTCCGGGAGCAAGCCGGACACCCGACGCCTTGAGGCCCCGGTCCCCTTCCTCGACGTCGAATTCGACCCCGAGCCCCGCGCGCACATATGACTCAGGAATCAAAAGGTCGTTCACATGCAGAAAGACGTCTTCCCCACCGGATTCCGGGGCGATGAACCCATAACCTCGAACTCCGTCGAACCTCACCACACGACCGACAGCCACACCAACCCCCAGCATCATCACAATCAATCGACACTCACTGTAACCGCCAGCCCCGCCCCCGGAGCGTCTCCTCCAGAGCGGCGGAGCCGCCCTGGGACACACTCACTCTCACCACACCTGTCGGCTTGCCGGTCGAATGCTCCAGATGTACGTCCTCGATGTTCACGCCGGCGCCACTGGCATCCATGAACAGCTTGGCCAGCTCGCCGGGTTGATCACCGATCAGCACCCCGACCTCTTCGTACCGCGTCGGGCGGGACCCGTGCTTGCCGGGAATACGGGCACGTCCCGTCCTCCCTCTCCGCAGCAGGCTCTCGACGGTGCGTGCGCCGCCGCTGCGCTTGTGCTCGTCCGTCGCGGCCATCGCGCGCAGGCCCGCGACGGCATGGTCGAGGTCCGCGGCCAGTTCGTCCAGTATGTCCGCCACCACTGCAGCGTTGGCACTCAGAATGTCCACCCACAGCCGAGTCTCGGCGGCTGCGATCCGAGTGACGTCACGGATGCCCGGCCCGGCCAGTCGGACGGCCCGTTCGTCGGCGTGCTCCAACCGCATCGCCACCAGACTCGCCACGAGATGGGGCATGTGCGACACGAGTCCCACCGCCCTGTCGTGCACGCCGGCCTCGATCACAGTCGGCACGGCAGCGCACAACGCGACGAGTTCGAGCGCCATGTTGAGCGTGTCCGTGTCTGTGTCAGCGGTCGGTGTGAGCGCCCAGACACGTCCTTCGAAAAGATCCGCCCGCGCTGCCAGCGGGCCCGCGCGTTCCGCTCCGGCCATCGGATGGCCGCCGATGTAACGGCGGGTGTCGCAGTCGAGGGCGACGATGTCGTGCAGCGGCCCTCCTTTCACGCTGGCGACGTCGGTGTAGTGCCGCGCCGTCCCCTCTTTCTGGGCATCGGCCAGCACGGGTCCGACCAGCCCCGGCGGGACGGCCACGATCGCCAGATCCACCGTGCCCGCCGGCTGCGCCATGGTTCCGGCGCCCAGGGCCGCCGCCGTGCGCACAGCGGCCGGGTCGCTGTCCCGGAGGTACACCTCCACGTCTCGCGCGCTGAGCGCCAGCGCCACAGATGTGCCGATCAGCCCTGTGCCGATCACAACGGCCGTGTGCATAACGGGCGACATCCATTCCGTGAGGGCGCCTGGCGGACGGTGCAGAGGCACACCCGGGACGAGCAGGCGCCCGGTGTTCGGTCATCGACGTGCTGCCGGCTCTGTCTGCGACCACTCGTTGTAGCGCCGGAAGCCGTACAGCAGGGCACTTTCCTGGCGGAAGCGCTCGACGGAGCGCACCGCCCCGACGACGATCACATGGTCCCCGGCAGGATGGGCACGGTCGACGGTGCACTCCGCGATGGCGTGTGCCGCATCGACGAGGGCCGGACTGTTTGTGTGGCGGGACGGCCGCCACGTCACCCGGTCGAACCGGTCCGGCGCTCCCGAGGCGAACAGCGCGGCCACCCACTCCGCCTCACCGTGCAGCAGATTCACCGCGAATGCACCGCTGTCCACGACCGCCCGCAGAGTCGGGCTCTCGGTACGAAGGCAGATGAGCAGGGACGGCGGATTCACGCTGAGGCTGCAGAGTGCGGAACACGTCATGCCGTAGGGTGCCGTTCCGCGTTCCTGGGCCGTGACCACGGATACGCCCGTCGGGAACGACGACATCATGTCGCGAAAGTCACTGTCCATCTCTCATCTTCTTGAAGTACTCGTTTTGCGTCGGCAGTTTCTGCACCAGCGTGCGAGCCTTGTCTCGGATCGACTGGAATTCCGCCAGCGCAGCCTTCTCGTCGACCAGGTCGAGAGCAGGCGAGGGCCTGACCTTGATTCCGCCGGTGCCGAGCAGGATGCAGTTGTACGAGTAGGGCGGCAGACCGTGATAGCGCGGGTACACCGTGCCGCTGTCCGGAACTTTGCTCTCCCACAGCTCGAGGCGTTCGGCCAGCGAGTCGGGGACGACCCTGGTGTTGGTGTCCCGCCAGTACTGGTTGTCCTGCCGCTTCGCCCTGCGGTAGTGCAGAACGAGGAACTCCCGCACACCGTCCATGACGTTCATGACCGCGTTGTTGTACTGCTCGCGCAGCGAGGAGTCCCAGTCCGCCGCGGGGTAGTACTTGACGAGCTGCTCGATCGCGTAGTGGATGAAGAAGATTCCGGTCGACTCGAGCGGTTCGACGAAGCCGCTGGAGAGTCCGATGGCCACGCAGTTGTTCACCCAGGACCGTCGGCTGCGCCCGATCCGCATCCTGATGTGGTTGGCGGTCGCGTCATCCGCTGCCGGGCCCACGAACTCACGGAGCGTGCGCTCGGCGTCTTCCGGCTCGAGATACTCACTTGAGTAGACGTAGCCGGTGCCTATTCGGCTGATCAGCGGGATGGTCCAGATCCATCCGGCGTCCTGGGCCGTGGCCGTGGTGCAGGGCCGGATCGGTTCCTTGTCCATTTCGAGCGGTACTTGCAGCGCGACCGCGCTGTCGTTGGGCAGGGTGTCCTGGTAGGACTCGAACGGCTCGCCCAGTGCCTTGTTGAGCAGCAGCGCCCGGAATCCGGTGCAGTCGATGAAGAGGTCGCCGCCGAGCCGGCCGTGCTCGGCGGTCTCGACGTGCGACACCCAGCCACGTTCGTCGAGCCCGACGTCCAGCACATTGTCGACCACGTGCCTGACACCGCGGAGCGTGGCGTACTTCGTGAGATATCTGGCCAGCAGGTGCGCCTCGAAGTGGTACGCGTACGGAAACTGCGCGCCTTGATACTGGGCGATCGTGGACGGGCTTTCCTCATGCTCCACGAATTCCTGTTCCAGCAGCACGCCGTTGAGATACCGCGGGCTGCGCCCGGCGTCGCACAGCGATGCCATGACGAAGCAGTCGACGTCGAAGCGGCTGGTTGTGGGGTAGCGCAGCCACCAGTCGGTGAGGGGAAATCCCTTGACCGACTGCAGTTGCTCGAACGGGTGGTAGAAATGGTGACCCGGCTCGCGCCAGTTCTCGAATCGGACGGCCAGCTTGTACGTGGCATTGCACGCAGGCATCCAGTCGCGTTCGGCCAGGCCGAGGAACTCGAAGAAATGCCTGATATCGCTGAACGTGGCTTCTCCCACGCCGATCGTGCCGACGTCTGCGGATTCCACCAACGTGATCTTCACCCGGTCACCGAAAGCGGCGGTCAGGTACGCAGCCGTCATCCAACCCGCCGTACCACCACCGACGATGACGATATTCTCCACTGCGGTCGTGCCACCCTGCCCACTTGAAGCAGACATCATCGCTTCCCCACTCCAATCCACAGACACCGGCAGGTCGGGGCGCACTCAGGTCCGATTCTGCTCCATGGCACGAATCAGGCTCTTCGGCCGCAGGTCGGTCCAGTTCGTCTCGATGTAGTCGAGGCATTCCTGGCGCCCTGCCTCACCGAATACGGTTTCCCATCCCTCGGGCACATCGGCGAAGACCGGCCAGAGCGAGTGCTGACCCTCATCATTGACAAGGACCAGATAGTTGCTGTCGGGATCTTCGAACGGGTTCATGGCCTGTAGTCCTTTCCAGGATTGAGCACCCAGACCTGCCGAAGCATCGCAAGTTCTCACTGGAACTGTCCAACAAGGCCGCTCTTCGCGATCAATCCATCGAGCAGGGAGGGTCGGTAACGCATTCGCTTCGGGTTCGGATCCGATGTGCCGCCGGCACTCTCAAGACAAACCGCAGCTCTGCGGGCCGGCGCCGTTCAACCGACGCAGCGCAGCGGTTGAACACAGGACGGGAGTTGTTGCATCGCAAGCTCGTCGTATGGGCCGACGGTTGCGGGGCAGTCGGTCCCGCCGCATACCGGCTCCCCGGGCATGCGGACACGAACTGCCGGGCGCGGTACTGGAAATCGACGCGACCCGGTCACCTGCCCACTCCGAGGAGGAGCGCGCGGCTCTCAACCACAGCTTCGGCCACCACCCGCCGCTGTGCTCCCTCGACAGAACCGGCGAGTCACCAGACCTGCCGGCTGCGGCCCGCAAACGCCCCGATAGTTTCGCGGCCCGCCGACCTTGCGGTCAACCGGCCGGTGCACCAGATGCTGGAGCGGCCATGTCTTCAGCAAGGATCCTGCCGGGCTTCGCTGTTGGGGGTGTCAGTCGGCGTGGCGGCCGGTCAGAACGTGGCGCGCAGGTGCCTGACGGTGGCGAAGTGGAATCCGCGCGCGGTCAGCGTGCGGTCAGCGTGCGCAGGATCTGCGGGACGGCCGCGACGGAGGTGGGGTGGATGTCGTGCATCAGGACGACGTCGTTGCGCTGCGCCTTGTCGATCAAAGTCTGGGCGACCGTGGCGGCGTCGCGGTACTTTCAGTCCTCGGTGTCCACGTCCCACCGCACCGGGGACAGCCCGGTGGCGGAGCGGACCGTGGAGTTGATCGCGCCGTAGGGCGGGCGGAAAAGGGTGGGCTTCTTGCCGGTGGCGGCGTTGCAGCAGGGCTTGCTTGAAGCAGCTCAACTTCCGCCACGCCGAGCGAAGTTCACGCCTTCGGGGTGTAGATGAGCCAGGAGACATGCTCGACCAGCTCGTGCGGGATGTCGAGCGTGGATGGATACGGAACCAACGAAGCCCCCCGGCCGTCGGCGTGTTGATGAGATCACCACACCAACGACGAGGGGCTTCGCCACGTCACCCCATCGACCAGCCCGTTTCACTCCTCAGACCCCAGGATGAAACAGGGTCAGTGAGGCGATGTCGCTCGGGGTCAGTGCAACCAGTCCCTTACGGCTGCGCGTCACCAGGAAACATGACGACCACCTCATCCGGCCGCACACCTGTCGAGGCACCTGAATGGCCGTACTGCGGACACGGTGCCTCTCCGGGTGGGGCCGGCTGCTGGGGTCGCAGCGTCGAGCCGTACACCGCATGCCTGGAACACCTCAACCCCGGTGACCGCTCGTCATATCTGGCCGACCTACAGCCCGGCGCGCATATCGACCACTGCGGCACCCGCATCACCGGCGAACTCCTGAGCGCAGTGCTCTCTGCGATCACCGTGGTCCGAACGCGCCCTGCTTGCCCTGTACTGGGCGCTGTCCGGCTATGGCCTACGGGCATCCCGCGCGCTGGGCTAGCTGCTGGCGGCCCTGACCGCCGCCGTGCTGGCAATGATGCTCTGGGGCCTGCCGCAGGACACCCCGAAACCCGAGACGACGGGCATCGTGAACGGCCACAACATCACGATGACCACCGACACACCCCAGCCCGTCAACCCGCAGGGGCCGTACCACGAGCGGCTATCGACCGCACGCTTCGACAAGTCCCTCCGGGTCGTCATCAATTCGGTCGTCTTCCGCTCCTCCGGCCAAGACCTCACCACTGCCGGCACCTACACCGAGATGACTTCCCGCCTCATCGAGCCCGTTCTCCTCGGTCTTGCTGCTCTCGCCATACGCGGCCGGCCGAAACGGTAGGCGGTGGTGACGGTGGACGCCGTCCTGGGATTTCACAAACTCAGCGGCACATCGCCGACGCCGCGTCCGCGGCAGATGGCCACGCCGCCGACAAGAAGGCCGACTACTTTGCCCGCAACGTCCCCCCATCCAGGTCCTCATCGACCGCGAGCCATGCGGTCATCCGATGTTGCGCGTACTAGGGGCCCCCGGAAGGCCCACGGCATCTGTGGACTGCTCACCTGTGATAGCCAGGCGGGGCCAAGGACCCAAGCAGGGGCATCCCCAATTTCGACTCGGTGGCTCCGTCGGCGAGGCCGAGTCGATCATGGCAATGCTTCCGCGGCTTTCGCCTGCTCGATCCGGGACTGGGCGGCTGTGAGCGTCATGCTTCCGTCGCACACGTCACGGTGCAGGGAGTTCTCCAACTGGTCATCCGTACGCGCCTGGGAGAGCCGTACCGGGCGCAGATTTGCCGGGTCGGAAGGGGCTCCGCCCAGTTCCAGGGGGACGATGTGGTCTTCCTCGTAGTGCGAGGGGTCCTTGTCCGCCGTACTGGACTCCGCGAGCTGCTGCTTCTTCAGATGCTCGGTCTCGTCGACCGGCGGCCGAATCGTCGCCGTCCAGCCCGGCACGCAGATAGTCGAGTGGATCGTGGAATGCGTTACGGCCGGATTGAGAGCTCCTGCCGGGCCGCTCGGCGTGGTGGGCACCGGAGTGTGCGTCGCTCCGCTCGTCGCCACAAGGTGCAGGGAGCCGTGGGTGATCGTCCCGTTCTCGACGACGTATGAACCGGCGTAGTCGGCGGTGCTTCCATCGGTGTGCACGGCGTGGAGATGGACGTCGACCTCGTTGCCGTTCACGTTGTCGATGCTGATCACATCGGCAGCGGTGTCGGCGAAGCCTCCCGCGAAGTCGGCGTAAGGCCGACCGAGGTTGCTTCCCCCTAGATCCCATGCCCGCTGGTAGTCATGGGCGTTGATCGCGGCGTAGAAGCTCTCGATGACAGACGCAGGATCCGCCGGACTGCTGCTGGGAGCTGTTGTCGGAGCCGACGCCGTCGAAGGCGTTGCTGGCGTCGAGGGCGTTGCCGGGGTGCTGGACGGTGGGGGTGGCGGTCTGGAGGTAGCCGGGGGCGAGGACGGGGAGGTGCCGGCGTGCTGGGTACAGCCCCCGAGACCGAGGCTGACGGCGATACCGAGTGCGGCAGCAGCTTTCGACGCCTTCATAGATCACCACTGGCGAGACAACCTGGCTATTGAAGGGGGAACAAAGCCTCGACATGGACGCCACGGAGGTGCTCGACGAGCTGCGGTTGTGGTGCCTGGCCGCCTGGCCGAGCACGCTGGTTGAGCCAGGGAAGCCCTGCGTGCCGCGAAGTTCGCTTTAACCATCTATATGCCTGAAGTGCGGATCCGACACCCTTCATATTCATCCTCCAAGGACTCGCGTGCACCTCGGGCCTGGATGGTAAAGGGCGGAGGGGCTGCCTCCCGCACCGGTCTGGAGGGGGATCACCGTGAAGCGGCGGACGAGGCCAGTCGCCCTCCGTGAACCGGGCTGAGGCTGTTGTTCCAAGCCGCTCGGTCCGGTATCGGGCAGGTCTCCTTCAATGCGGGCGCGAGCTGGGGGCAAGCCACCACCGCGGTCCCGGGCTTCCCGACAACGCCAGCAGCCAGGGCAGCGGGCACGGCGGCCCGCAGCGAGTCCGGCAGGGCCGCTGCCGCCACATTCGAGTCCACGCTGTAAGCGACATCGGTTCCCGCCTCACGGGACGATCGCAGTGCCGCGCGCCGAGACCGACGGAACTACGGCCTGCCCCAGGTCAGAAGCGTCCCCCGCATCTCTGCGCCAGGGACTTTTCAGGGACTTTCAGTGCTGTCCGAGGGACTTCTGAGGGACTTTCCGCCGCCTAACACGGCAAGCCGTTGAAAGACCGGAAAGGCCCTCCGTCCCAGATCAGAGGCCCTTTCCAAGGCAAAACCGCAGGTAGCGGCAGACGAGTCGGGCTGTACGCCGGGTTCTGTCGCCCGGCCGCCTCGCGGCGGTCGGGGAGACGGCCATCCATCTAGGACCGGCGTTGCCGCCGGTCTCGTGCGGTCTACCCGGGGACTCGGGCGGGCAGCCCTCGAACGTCCCCGCAGAGTGCCTATTACAGCGCTCCTTTTGACCTTGCTCCGGGTGGGGTTTACCTAGCTGCTCAGGTCGCCCTGGGCACTGGTGGTCTCTTACACCACCGTTTCACCCTTACCGAGGACCGAAGTCCCCGGCGGTTTGTTTTCTGTGGCACTTTCCCGCGGGTCACCCCGGGTGGCCGTTAGCCATCACCCTGCCCTGTGGAGCCCGGACGTTCCTCGGGAAGCCCCCTGAGGGACTTCACGCGGCCGTCCGCCCGGCTCGTCTGCCGTGTCGACCATGTTACCGGGCGCGCGCCCCGCCTCTGTCCGGCCGGGGCCCGTCCGCGGCCTCGCCCCTCGGGTGACCCAGCGCCGGGCGGGCGGCGGCCTCCGCACCGGACGCGGTCGCCAGTACCGAGCCCGCCAGGATCAGGGTGAAGGCCACGACGATGGTCGCCGTCAGTGGCTCGGAGAGGAAGATCGCGCCCGCTGCCACCGCTACCGCCGGGTTGACGTACGTGAAGACGGTTGCCCTGGTCGGGCCCGCCTCCTTGATCAGCTCCAGGAAGGCCACGAAGGCGATCGCGGTGCAGACCACGCCCAGGGTGGCCAGCGCGGCCAGGACCGAGGCAGAGGGCATCGCCGACGGCCAGGTCATCGCCGCCGCCGGGGCGTAGACCAGGGCCGCGAGGGCCAGGCAGGGGGCGATGAGCTGGAGGGTGGGGATGTCTTTGAGGTAGCGCGCGGCGATCAAGGGGGCCGTCGCGTAGCCGATCACCGTTATCAGCACCTCGGCCAGGGAGCGGGCGTCCCCGCCTGTCAGGTGCGGGACCGTGAGGACTCCTACGCCGGCCAGGCCCAGGCCGAGCCCGACGACGCGCCGCACTCCCAGCCTCTCCGTCTCGCCGAAGAAACGGGCCAGGGCCACTCCCACGATCGGGACGCCCGCGATCAGCAGGCCCGCTGTCGAGCTGGACAGGTGGCGTTCCGCGTCGGTCAGGGTCCACCAGGGGCCGATGATCTCGATGCACGCGAAGGCCAGCATCGGGCGCCAGTGGGTTCGAACTGTGGCGGGCAGGCCGCCCTGCCGTATCGCGAAGGGCAGGAGCAGGGCCGCGCCCAGCGCGCAGCGCGTGAACACCACCATCGACGGGGACAGCGGGGCGTCCACCGCCACCTTGATCAGTAGGTAGGGGATGCCCCAGACCACTCCCATCAGGGAGAACAGGAACCAGCCGCGTGCAGTCATGCGGCCATCCTCGGCGCGTCAGCGGCCCGCGTCTTGAACGCTGTTGCGGTACGCCGCCGGGGTCACCCCGAGCACCCTGCGGAACCAGCGCGTCAGGTGTGCCTGGTCCGCGAAGCCGACCAGAGCGGCCACCTCGGACGGGCGCCGGCCGGACTCCAGCAGGGTTCGGGCCCTGCCGACCCGGTACTGGGCCAACCAGGCGTACGGCGGCACCCCCATCGTCGTACGGAAGGCTCTGAGGAGTTGGTAGCGGGACAGGCCCAGGTCGGTGGCCAGGTCGGAGAGGGACGGGGGTGACTGCAACTCGTCCGCCAGGCGGTCGCGTACCGCTCTCGCCACGGCCTGCGCGCCCGGGATCACACAGGTCGTCACGCGGGACGTGGAGTGGCGGCCGGTCAGGGCCGTCAGGAGCCAGGGGAGGCGGGACTCCGTCTCCAACGGGTCCGGGCAGACGCTGAGTTCGGAGTGGGCGGAGAGGAGGGCTGCGGCCAGTTCCGGGTCGTCGAGGAGTGGCTCGCGGAAATGCGGGGTCTCCGCGGAACCGTCCGCCAGCAGGGTCGGTGCCGCGTACAGGGCGCGGTACGCGTAGCCGTCGGTCGTGTTTCCCGGGCCGCCCGTGTGCATCTCGCCCGGGGCCAGCACCACGATCGAACCCGGGCCCGTGCGGATGTGACCGCCGCGGTAGTCGATGAGTTCCAAGCCGCCCACACAGACGCCGATCGTGTACTCGTCGTGAGCGTGCGGGGCGTAGATGTGCTTGTCGAAGCGGGCGGTCAGGAGGTCGAGCGGGGGGCCGCAACGGCCCAGCCGCGTCCTGGTCCACAGTGCCTCTTCCGCCACGGTCCGTCCCCCTGTCCGTCCTGCTCAGAGAGTGCAACGCCGTGGCGGTCAGAGAAAGTCCGCGGTCTCCAGGTCGAAGGAGAAGGGGTCGGGGAGAGTGAGTGACTTGCCGAAGGGGCGGGTGCAGTGTTCTCGGTAGTCGTCTTTCTCCGGCTCGCCGAACAGCGTGACCGAGGCTGCCTCCCGGTCGACGAGGAGGTAGAGGGGGATGCCTCCGCGCGCGTAACAGCGGCGCTTGGCCTCACGGTCTGCCTGGGGCTTCGTGGACGTCACTTCCAAGACCATGGCGACACCGTTGCAACGCATCCAGGATCCGGCATGCGCGAATAGGTCGAGGTCAAGGGGCGCGAACGTGACGTCCGGAACCACGTGATTCTTCGGACAGGCCTCGCCGCTCTTCAGTAGGAGACCCTTGTTCCCCGAGAAGTCCATGTCCGTCCGGGACTGTTTGATCACTTGCCTTACGAGCCTGCTGATGTACTTCTCGTGCTCCCCGTCCGGCGGCGGCGTCACAACGATCTCCCCCTCGATCAGCTCGGCCCGGAAGCCCTCCGGGGTATCGAGGGCCAGGAAGATCTCCAGCAGTCCCTCAGCCGGCGTGAGCGGCTCATGAGCCACGGCAGTCATGTCACGCCCCTCCTTCTGTCGCTCGCCAGACTGGGACATCGGAAGATCACCTGTCCGAGAGATCGGGAACCGTTCCCTCGATCGTGGCACATGAGGATGAGCGACGTCAGTCACCGACGCCGCCCTCACCCACCGGCCTGCGATCAAGCGGGCGCGAACCGCACCTTCGAGGTTCCCGGATCCGACTGAACGACCTTCACCCTGAGGCGTTCGCCCAGAGACAGCGGCAGATCCTCCCCGTCGATCCGGCCCATGACCGCCGGCGTCTCCAGTTGCACGGTCCCCACCGTCGGTCGGTCTTCGTCGACGTCCACCACACAGCCGTCGAACACCTCCCCCACCCGGTCCTTCAGCAGAGCCGCCTCGACGAGGTCGACGCACTCGCGCTCCGCCTTGGCAGCGAGCCGACCGCCCTCGGCCATCTCGCGAGGCAGCGCATCGAGAGCCTCGAGCACCCAGTCCGGTACGGGCGCACCCGCCACCGCGGCCAGGCAGATCTCCGACGCGTACCGGTCGACCAGGCGCCGCAGCGGGGCCGTGCAGTGGGCGTAGGGGGCGGCGACCGCGGCGTGGGTGGTGAGGGAGGGCAGGATGCCGTCGCGGAAGACCGTGTAGCCCGCGCCCCGCAGCAGCGTCGTGCACTCCTGGAGGAAGGCCGCGTGGTGGGGGATCCGCGGGTCCAGGGAGCGCACCAGCGCCGCGTACGACACATGGTGCGGCCAGTCGATGTGCAGGGCGTGCGCTGTACGGCGCAACCGTCCCACCGCGCCGTCCGGGGCGGCGGGCAGGGTGCGAAGCACTCCCGTGCCGTATCCGAGCATCAGGTCAGCCGCCGCCATGCCCGTGAGCAGGGAGATCTGGGCGTTCCAGCCGTCGGCGGGCAGCGGAGCGCGGTACGACAGTTCGTACGTGCCGTCGCGTTCGACTATCTCCTGCTCGGGGGTTCTCAGGGAGATCCCGCCGCGCTCGACCTCCAGCCGCTCCCGCAGCTCGCCGACGACGCGAAGCAACTCCAGCGGCTCCTCGGCCGTGCCGGAGTCGATCGCTCGCTGCACGCCCTCGTAATCCAGCTTGGCCCGGCTGCGGACCAGGGCCCGGCGGACGTCGGCCGCGGTCGTACGGCCTTCCGCGTCGAGGTCGATCGTCCACAGCGCGGCCGGGCGGACCTGGTCCGGGAGGAGGCTCGCGGCGCCCTCGCTCAGCACCGGCGGGTGGAGCGGAACGCGGGTGTCCGGGAAGTACAGGGTCATCACCCGCCGGTGCGCCTCCGTGTCGAGGGAGCCGCCCGGGACGACGAAGGCGGCGACGTCGGCGATGGCGTACCGGAGGCGGTAGCCGGTGCCCTGCCGGGAGAGGTACATCGCCTGGTCGAGGTCGGTGGAGGCGGGCGGGTCGATGGTGAAGAGGGGGAGGTCGGTGGCGTCCTCGTACCCCTTCGGCACAGGCGCCCGTCGCGCCTCCGCCGTCACCTCGGGCGGGAAGTCGGACGGCACGCCGAGATCGGTGCGCAGGGCGGTGAAGGCGGTCCGGAGCGAGGCGCCGGTCACGCGGATGCGACGGCGGGGCATACAGCGAGGGTAAGCAGATCGGGCCCCGTACGCTGTCCGGGAGCTCAACAGAAGGAGACGTTCCGTGCTTGTCCTGCTGCCTCCCTCCGAAGGCAAGGCGTCCTCCGGTCGTGGCGCCCCGCTGAAGCTGGAGTCGCTGTCGCTGCCGGGGCTCAACGAGAGCCGCGAGGCGGTTCTCGACGCGCTCGTCGAGCTGTGCGCCGGCGACGAGCAGAAGGCGCGGGAAGTGCTGGGGCTGAGCGAGGGGCTGGCCGGCGAGGTCGCGAAGAACGTCGAGCTGAGGACCGCGGGGGCGCGGCCCGCCGGGGAGATCTACACGGGCGTGCTCTACGACGCCCTCGACCTGGCGTCTCTGGATACGGCCGCGAAGAGGCGTGCCGGGCGTTCGCTGCTCGTGTTCTCGGGGCTGTGGGGAGCGGTCCGGGTGACCGACCGGATTCCGTCGTACCGCTGCTCGATGGGGGTGCGGCTGCCGGGGCTCGGGGCGCTGGGTACGCACTGGCGTGCGCCGATGGCCTCCGTCCTCACCGAGGCCGCCGGGAAGGGGCTCGTGCTCGATCTTCGCTCCTCCGCCTACGCGGCCGCGTGGAAGCCGAAGGGTGAGGTCGCGGGGCGGACGGCGACCGTACGGGTGCTGCACGCGCCGACCCGGAAGGTCGTCAGCCACTTCAACAAGGCGACGAAGGGGCGGATGGTGCGGAGTCTGCTGTCGGCCGGGGTCACGCCGAACGGGCCCGCCGAGTTGGTCGAGGTGCTGCGGGAGCTCGGGTACGTGGTGGAGGTGTCGGCGCCCGCGAAGGCGGGGCAGGCCTGGTCGCTGGATGTGCTGGTGGACGAGGTTCACTGAGCCGCCACCGCCACGTCACCGCCACCGCCACCGCCACCGCCACCGCCACCGCCACCGGACAGTGAATTGCAGCATGCGCAACGACCTTTGCGCATGCTGCACACCGCGGGCAGGATGACGCCATGGCCCTCTCGCTCCTGGACCTCGCCCCCGTCGTGCCCGTGGTCGTCATCGAGGACGCCTCCGACGCCGTACCGCTCGCCCGGGCACTGGTCGCCGGCGGGCTGTCCGCGATCGAGGTGACCCTGCGGACGCCCGTCGCGCTCGACGCGATCCGGGCGATCGCCGGGGAGGTGCCGGAGGCCGTGGTCGGGGCCGGGACCGTCATCACGCCGGAGCAGGTGAGGGAGTCGGTGGCCGCCGGTGCGCGCTTTCTCGTCAGCCCGGGCTGGACGGACGTAGTCCTGTCTGCGATGCGGGGGTCCGGGGTGCCGTTCCTGCCGGGGGTGTCGACGACTTCGGAGGTCGTGGCGCTGCTGGAGCGGGGTGTGACGGAGATGAAGTTCTTCCCGGCGGAGGCTGCCGGCGGGACGGCGTATCTGAAGTCCCTGTCGGGGCCGTTGCCGCAGGCGCGGTTCTGTCCGACGGGAGGGATCGGGGCCGAGAACGCCCACGAGTACCTGTCGCTGCCCAACGTCGGTTGCGTGGGCGGAACTTGGATGCTCCCGGCCGATGCGATCGCCGCACGGGACTGGGCACGGGTCGAGAAGCTGGCCCGCGCGGCGACGGGACTACGGACGCAGGTGTGACGTGTCGTTGAGGAGCCGTACGCTCGCGTTGCCGTCGGCGTAGTACGCGACCACCGACATGGACGCCGCCGAGAGTTCCATGCGGAACAGGGACTCGGGCGGGGCGCCCAGCGCGAGGCGTACGAACGTCTTGATCGGGGTGACGTGGGTGACGAGCAGGACCGTACGGCCCGCGTACGCCGCCACGAGCTTGTCCCTCGTCGCCGCGATCCGGGTCGCCGTGGCCGCGAAGCTCTCTCCGCCGCCGGTGGGTTCGGCCTCCGGGTCGGACAGCCAGGTGGTGAGGTCGTCCGGGTAGCGCTCGCGCACCTCGCCGAAGGTGAGGCCCTCCCAGGCGCCGAAGTCGGTCTCGATCAGGCCGTCCTCGACGGTGACCTCGATGCCCAGACGCTCCGCCACGGCGGCGGCGGTCTGCCTGGTCCGGGTGAGCGGCGAGGCGAGGATGTGCTGGATTGTGCCCCGCTCGGCCAGGGCTTCGGCGGCTCTCCTGGCCTGTTCCCTGCCGATGTCGGACAGGGACGGATCGGTACCGCCACTTCCCGAGAACCGCTTCTGGGGGGTCAGGGGCGTCTCACCGTGGCGCAGAAGCACGAAGGCGGCCGGAGCCCCCATGTCGGCGGGCGCCCACCCCGGGCTGGCGACCGCCTTGGCGGCACGCACATCAGCCGCAGCCCTGGCATCAACAGCAGAACCAGAAGAAGCAGCCGAAGACGACAGTTTCCGTACCGAACTCGCCGACGCCCCCGAGTCCATCGCCTCGTTCGCCAGCCGGTCCGCGTGTTTGTTCTGCTCCCTCGGGATCCACTCGTACGTCACCCGCTCCGGCGGAAAGATCCTCCCCGCCTCCAGAGCGAGCGGCTTCATGTCGGGGTGCTTGATCTTCCAGCGGCCCGACATCTGCTCGACGACCAGCTTGGAGTCCATGCGGACGTGGACGCGGGCGGAGGGGTCGAGGTCGTGTGCGGCACGCAGGCCCGCCAGCAGCCCGCGGTACTCGGCGACGTTGTTCGTCACGACGCCGAGGTACTCGTACGTCTCGACCAGCGTCTCCCCCGTCGCCGCGTCCAGTACCACGGAGCCGTAGCCGGCCGGCCCGGGGTTGCCCCGCGAGCCGCCGTCCGCCTCGACGATGAACTCCCGCACGCCCGTGCCCCTTACAGGCCGGACTCGGACGTGCGGACCAGGATGCGGCGGCAGTTCTCGCAGCGCACCACGGTGTCCGGCGCGGCCGCGCGGATCTCGTTGATGTCGGTGATGGCGAGCTCCTGGCGGCAGCCCTGGCAGGTGCGCTGGTACAGCTTGGCCGCGCCGATGCCGCCCTGCTGCGCGCGGAGCTTGTCGTAGAGCTTGAGGAGGTCGGCAGGGACGGAGGCCGCGATGACCTCGCGTTCCTTGGTCGCGGAGGCGATGTCGCCGTCGAGTACCTGGAGGGCCGCGTCCCGGCGGGCGGTGGCGTCCTCGATCTTCGACTGGACGGAGGCGACCCGCTCGGTCAGCTCGGCCACCCGCTCCTGGGCGGACTCCAGACGCTCCATGACCTCCAGGACGACGTCCTCCAGGTCTCCCTGGCGCTTGGCGAGGGAGGTGATCTCGCGCTGGAGGTTCTCCAGGTCCTTGGGCGAGGTCGCGGCCCCGGAGTCCAGGCGCTGCTGGTCGCGGGCGGCGCGCTGGCGTACCTGGTCCACGTCCTGCTCGGCCTTGGTCTGCTCGCGGGCGGTGTCGCTCGCCTCGGTCTGCGCGGCCACGAGGAGGTCGCGCAGCTGGGTGGCGTCCTTCGTGAGCGACTCGATCTCGGCGTGCTCGGGCAGCGAGCGGCGCTTGTGGGCGAGCTGCTGGAGGCGGACGTCGAGGTCCTGGACGTCGAGGAGTCGGATCTGGTCGGCGGGCGCGGCGTTCAGTTGGGGGCTCCAGGTGAAGGGGAGTGGCTGGTCCATGGGTCGGTGACCGTCTTGGAGACGTGCACGCGCAGGTTCCAGCCGTGGCGGTCGGAGATCTCGTCGAGCTGGGCGGCGGCCAGCTCGCACCAGGGCCACTCGGTGGCCCAGTGCGCCGCGTCGAGCAGCGCGAGAGGACTGTGGGTGCGAGCCGCGATGAACTCTGCGACGGGGTGGTGGCGCAGGTCCGCGGTGAGGAAGGCGTCGACGCCGGCCTCGCGGACCTGGTCGAAGAGGCTGTCGCCGGAGCCGCCGCTGACGGCGACCGTGCGGACGGTGGCCTCGGGGTCGCCGGCGACGCGGATGCCCTGGGCGGTGGCCGGCAGGCGGGCGGCGGCTCGCGCGGCGAGCTCGCGGACGGTCGTCGGGGGGTCCACCTCGCACACGCGGCCCAGACCTCGGCACCCCGAGGGGTCCGTCGGGTCCGGCACCAGCGGCCGTACGACGCGGAGGTCGAGCGCGCCGGCGAGCGCGTCCGAGACGCCCGGGTCGGCGGTGTCCGCGTTGGTGTGGGCGACGTGCAGCGCGATGTCGTTCTTGATGAGGGTGTGGACGACCCGGCCCTTGAAGTGCGAGGCCGCCACGGTGGTCGTACCGCGCAGGTAGAGGGGGTGGTGGGTGACCAGCAGGTCCGCGCCCAGCTTCACCGCCTCGTCGACGATCTCCTGGACCGGGTCGACGGCGAAGAGGACCCGCGTGACCTCCTGGTCGGGTTCGCCCACGACGGTGCCGACCGCGTCCCAGGACTCGGCCCGCTCGGCGGGCCACAGGTTCTCCAGCGCGGCGATGACTTCAGACAGACGGGGCACGGGGAAAGGCTACCTGCCTGGTCCGTCCCGTCGAACCCGAGCTGCCCACGGCTGTCCCGCTCAGCACAGTCGCCCCGGTTTCCTCAGGCGAATCGTTCCTGGGCCACCCCTTTGTGTGAAGGGGAAGCGCGGCCGTCCCACGCCTGTGCGTGCGAAAACTACCTTCGTGGCCGGAGGTGACCGGACGATGACGGCCTGTGCCATCGAACCCGCGGCGGCGAACGAGGAGAACCCCGTGTACGCGGAGAACCCCGAGAACGCGGGCAGCGCGGACGGGGAGACCCCGCGGACGGAGGACGCGATCACCGAGGACGGGCAGACACCGCGGAGCGGGAACGACGGCCAGACACCGTGGAGCGCGAACGACGGCCAGACACCGCGTGGCACGAACGGCGGGCAGACACCGTGGAGCGCGAACGGCGGGCAGGCACCGTGGAGCGGGAGCGGAGAGACCCCGCGGGCGGGGTGTGTGATCACTGTCGACGGCTCCTACGCGGCCCGCCTCGCCCGCAACGGCGACTCCTGGTTCCCCGAGCGCTGGACGCTGGACGGCCCCGAGCCCTACGCGGTGCCGCTGCCCGGCAACCAGCCCGAGGAGCCCGGCACCGAGGTGCAGCCGATGGGCGACGGACGGGTGCTGATCAGGCGGTTCGCGGACGGGCGGCACGCCTTCTCGCTGCTCTACCCGACCGGTCCGCAGACCGGCGAGCTACCGCTGGGCGCGGTCGAGTGCCAGGAAGGGACGGTCCTGCGGCTGCTGCCGCCGGCGCCGGGCGGTGAGAAGGCGTACGCCCTCGCCGTGGGCCCGCGCTCCAGTGCGGTGTGGCTGGTGGCGGGCGGCGCCTTCGGGCCCGAGCATCTCGCGGAGGTCCCGGGGCGCTGCTCGGGTGGGGTGTGGCTGGACCGGGCCGGGCGGATGCTGGCCCTGGACCGGGAGGCCGGCGGACGGACCAAGGCGGTCGTGGTCGATCTGGAGCGGGGCGGGGAGGTGTCGCCGCTGCTGCAGATCGCCGACGGCAGCGACGACCGGCTGCTGCTGGCCGACCCGGACAGCGGGCTGCTGCTGATCTCCTCGGACGCACCGTCACCGGGGTGTGCGCGGCTGGGCTGGGGGGTGCTGGGCAGCACGCTGCCGGTGCGTTTCCCGGAGTGCCTGCGGGTGCCGGGCTGTGCGGTGACGCCGTTCGCGATCCAGCCGGGGCAGGTGCTGATGCCGGAGGGCTGCGGGGTGGCGCTGCGCGTCGACGGCCCGATGGGCAGCTGGGTGGGCCTGTGGCGGCCCGCCGCCCGGCAGGTCCTGCATCTTCCGGCGCCCGAGGGGTGGTTGGCGGGTGCCGGGCTGTGGACCGAGGAGGGGGAACTGCTCCTGCCGTACGCCACGCCGGACACGCCGTGCGGGGTGGCGCGGTGGGCGGCGGCATCGGTGAACGGGGCCCTCACCGGGGAGGCGGAGGGCACGGGGGAAGTGGGGCGAGCGGGGGAAGTGGGGGCGGGGGACGCGGGCCCGGAGGATCCGGAAGGCGGTGGCGCCAGCGGTGGCCTTACGGCCGCGCAGTCGCCCGCACCGGGTCCTCCGGAGCCCGTCGTGGCACGCCCTGTGCCCCTGCAGCAGGCCCCGTTGGGCAATCTTGTAACGAAGTAGTGCCGGTTGGTCCGGCCGTCTGGATTCGCCCTGTGGTGTGCCGGTTAAAATCCCCCCGCTGTAAGAAAGATCATGTTGACGGGGTGAATTACTTCCATGAGCGACGCCAGCACGAACCAGTCGACCGCCGACGTCCAGGAGTCCACGGGCCACGGTAAACACCGGGGTCCGGTCTCGGTCCAGGACAGCGACACGGCCCCCCGCGGCCGTCACCGCAAGTCGGTCGAGCAGTCCGAGGCCGCGGCCTGAGGGCAGACGACGTCACACGGCCCTGTCTCCCTTACGGGAGACAGGGCCGTCGCGCGTCTACTCCCGTTTGAGTCCCAGCACTTCGGCCGCCGCGAAGGTCTCCCCCGCCGGCCGCCGCGCGTAGTGCGGGGTGAGCAGCGCGTCCAGTTCGTCGTAGGTGAACGTGTCCTGCTTGCTGTCGAACTTCGCCTGTACCCGCGGCCGTTCGACGACGACGACCATCCCTCCGTGGACGACGAGCAGCTGGCCGTTGACGCGCTCGGCGGCGGGCGAGGCCAAGTAGCCGACGAGCGGGGCGACATGCTCGGGGGCGAGGGGGTCGAGTCCCGACTCGGGCTGCTCCAGGCCGGCGAAGACGTCCTCGGTCATCCGGGTGCGGGCGCGCGGGCAGATGGCGTTGGTGGTGACGCCGTACTTGGCGAGCGCGAGGGCCGTCGAGGTGGTGAGTCCGACGATCCCGCCTTTGGCCGCCGCGTAGTTGGGCTGTCCGGCGGACCCGGCGAGGAACGCCTCCGAGGAGGTGTTGACGATACGGCCGTACACCGGCCCGCCCGCCGCCTTGGACCGCTCGCGCCAGTGCGCGGCAGCGAACCGGGTCGTGTTGAAGTGGCCCTTGAGGTGGACCCGGATCACCGCGTCCCACTCGCCCTCGGTCATGGAGAAGACCATGCGGTCGCGCAGGATGCCCGCGTTGTTGACGAGGATGTCGAGCTTGCCGAACTCCTCGATCGCCAACTCCACGAGCTGCCGCGCCTGTTGGTGGTCGGCCACGTCCCCGGTATGGGCGACGGCCCGTCCGCCCGCGGCCCGGATCTCCCCGGCGACCTGCTCGGCGGGGCCCGCGGAGGCCTCGCCGGATCCGTCCCGGCCGGGCTGTCCGAAGTCGTTGACGACCACGGTCGCGCCGAGCCGGGCCAGCTCCAGCGCCTCAGCCCGGCCGAGCCCACGGCCTGCGCCGGTGACGATCGCCGCGAGTCCCTCGAGTGGCAGTGGCAGGGTCATCGCGGGCCCTCAGATCTCGATGCACGTGCGGAGTGAGGTCCCCGAGCGCATCTGGTCCAGCGCCTCGTTGATCTCGCTCAGCGGCACCCGGTGGGTGATCAGGCCGTCCAGGTCGATGCGGCCGGCCCGCCACAGGGCGATGGTCCGCTCGTAGGAGCGCAGGACGTCGCCGCCGCCGTACAGGGACGGCAGGATGCGCTTCTCGTCGAAGAACAGCTCGAACATGTTGAGCTGGAGGTTGTCGTCCATGGCGCCCGCACCGACGATCACGAGGGTGCCGCCGCGCCGGGTCGTCTCGTACGCCGTCCTTGCGGTCGCGGACTTGCCGACGACCTCGAAGACGTAGTCGAAGCCCTCGCCCGCGGTCACCTGCTGTTTGGCGTCGGCCAGTTCGTCCGGGGAGACGGCCCGGGTGGCGCCGAATCCCAGGGCGGCCTCGCGGCGGGAGGCGACCGGGTCGACGGCGACGATCTCGGCGGCGCCCTTGAGGCGGGCGCCCTGGATGGCGGAGATGCCGACGCCGCCGCAGCCGATGACGGCGACCGAGGAACCGGCCTCCACGTCCGCGGTGTTGAGCGCGGCGCCGAGTCCGGTGGTGACCCCGCAGCCGATCAGTGCCGCGATGTCGAAGGGCACGTCGTCGGGGATCGGCACCGCGCAGCCCGCGTCGACGACGACCTCCTCGGTGAAGGTGCCGGTGCCCGCGAAGCCGAACACATCACCGCCGGGGCGCCGGAAGTTCGGGGTGCCCGCGTTCATGAACCCGGCCAGACACAGTTCGGTCTGGCCGCGCTTGCAGGCGGGACAGACGCCGCAGGCGGGCAGCCAGCAGACGACGACCCGGTCGCCCGCCTTCAAGTGGCTGACACCTTCCCCGACTTCGACGATCTCCCCGGCACCTTCGTGTCCGGGCACGAAGGGCGCCGGCTGCGGCAGGACCCCGCCCATGGCGGACAGGTCCGAGTGGCACAGTCCGGTGGCCCGTATCCGGATCCGCACCCTGCCGGGCCCGAAGCCCACCGCCTCGACGTCATCGAGGACGTCGAGCTTTTCCTGGCCGATCTCGTGCAGTACGGCTGCGCGCATGGTGCGGGCTCCCCTCGTACGGCGTTCTGGTTCAGGAGTGTTCTCAGTGCTGGGCGTGCTCGGAGTGCTCGGAGTGATCGGAGTGCTCGACGATGGTGTCGGCGAGGACGGGTGCGTCGTCGCGCTCCACGGCGCCGACGGCGACCCGGGTGGACTCCGGTGTGTGCCACATACGGATCCGCAGGGTCTCCCCCGGGTACACGACCCCGGCGAACCGGGTGACGTACGACCGCACCCGGGTCACGTCCCCGCCGAGCAGCGTGTCGACGACCGCCTTGAGCGTGATGCCGTAGGTGCACAGTCCGTGCAGGATGGGCCGCTCGAAGCCGGCGACCTTGGCGAACTCCGGGTCGGCGTGCAGCGGGTTCCAGTCGCCGGACAGGCGGTAGAGCAGCGCCTGGTCCTCCCGGATGGGGCGCTCCACGGTCCGGTCGGGTTCGCCTGCGGGGGGTTCGAGGCGTGCGGAGGGGCCCCGGTCGCCGCCCCAGCCGCCCTCTCCCCGTACGAAGATCTGGGCGTCGTTGGTCCACAACGGGCCCTCGGCATCGGCGACTTCGGTGCGCAGGACCAGGACGGCCGCCTTGCCCTTGTCGTACACGGCGGCGATGCGGTGGGTGGCGGTCGCGGTGCCCTGGGCGGGGAGCGGGCGGTGGACGATCAGCGACTGGCCGCCGTGCAGGACCTTGGCGAGGTCGACGTCGATGCCCGGCATGGACAGACCGCCGATCACTCCCGGCGATCCCGAGCCCGCGACCGTGGCGAAGCTCGGCAGGACGTGCAGCCGGGATTCGAGGGTGTAGCGCAGTTCGTCGGGGTCGGTGGCGGGGCTGGGTTTGCCGGGATGCGAGCCCGCCCCGATGCCGAGGTGGTAGAGCTGGACGTCCTTGGAGTTCCAGGAGATCTCGCCGGTCCGGGGCTCGGCGGCGAGGGCCTTGGCTGCGTCGATGGGCATACGGCTCCTGACAGGGGCTCGGTCAAGACCTCGGCCAAGACCTCGGTACGGCCGTCCGCACCGTCGGCCGCACCGAGGTCGTCGCGGGCCGATCTAGAACGCGTTCCAGTCCGGCGCCCTCTGTATAGCCGAGCCCACCGCAGTTGTGAAGGCTCCTGACGGTGTGTCAGGTGAGTGTCGGGCCGGTGCCGGGTGGGCTGTCCTGGTTCCGGCACCGTGACATTTGTACTGCCCAAGTCCGTACACGCACACCTGCCGGGCGGACTCCGCGATCCGTAGCGTCTTCGGTATGCCAACAGGAGACACGAGCGGGTTCGGGGGAACGGTCATGGTCTGGTCGCGCAAGCTCTCGCGCCGCGTGGGCGAGGTCCGCGAGGGGGTCCGCGAAGCGCGGAAGCACCAGCGGGACTGGAAGGCGAACAAAGCATGCTTCAAGGCCGAGTACAAGGCCGCGCAGGAGGCCGGCGAGATCCACCCGAAGGCGGGCCTGGGCAGCGGGTTCGGTCTGCTGCCGTGGCTGCTGCTGGGGATGGGCGCCTTCTCCAACCTCTTCAAGGGCGAGGCCGCCAACCCGTGGATCGGCGCGCTGGGGCTGCTCACGTTCAACTCGCTCTACGTCTACGTCGCCTTCCGCGCCTTCCACCAGGAGACCCGGGACGCGGTCTCCACCCGGGTGGCCCTGGTGCTGATGGGACTGGTCACCTGCGGTCTCGCGCTGGGGTACGGCGGCAACTGGCTGCTCTTCTTCCCCCTGCTCGGCCTCGCGACGGGCGCGGTCGTGCGGCTGCCGCACCTGCGGTGGGTGGGAGCGGTCGTGACCGTGGTCGCCGGCGCGGCCTCCGTCTTCCGCGACGGCTGGGGCGGACTCGACACCGCGTACGCCACCTGGATCTCCACGATGGTGACGGCCGCGATCCTGTCCCTGTCCGAAGCGGTACGGCAGTTGCGGGAGGCCCGCGAGGAACTGGCCCGGCGTGCGGTCGAGGAGGAGCGGCTGCGGTTCTCCCGCGATCTGCACGACCTGCTCGGGCACACGCTGTCGGTGATCGTGGTGAAGTCGGAGGCGGCCCGGCGGCTCGCCCCACGCGATCTGGACGCGGCGCTCGTCCAGGTCTGCGACATCGAGTCGGTCGGCCGCCAGGCGCTCACCGAGATCCGCGAGGCGGTGACCGGCTACCGCGAGGGCAGCCTCAGTACGGACCTCGACCGTGCCGTCTCGGCTCTGCGTGCCGCGGGCATCGAGCCCGTCGTCCACCGCTCCGGACATCCGCTCACCGCCCAGACCGAGACCCTGCTGGGCTGGGTGGTCCGCGAGGCGGTGACCAACGCGGTCCGGCACAGCGGGGCGGAGCGCTGCGAGATCTCCGTGCGGGGCTCGGCGGAACGGGTGCTGCTGCGTGTCTGGGACGACGGCCGAGGGACGGCGGCCGGCACGGCGCCGACCGTGCGTGAGCGCGGGGGTGAGTGCGGCGGTGAGTGCGGGGGTGACTGCCGGGGTGAGAACGCCGGCACGGTGTCCATCCCGGTCGTCGGCGGCACCGGTCTCAAGGGGCTCGCCGAGCGGCTGGCCGCGGCCGGCGGGTCGTTGGAGGCAGGTCCGGGGCCACGGGGCGGGTTCGTGGTGCGGGCCGAGCTGCCGGTCGAGTCGGTGGCACCGGGACCGTCCGGGGAGCCGGCGGGGGCGGTGCGCGGGGCCCGGATCGACGAGGTGGCCGGGTGACGCCGTACGGGGCCGTCCCCTCTTCCGCTCCTCCTGTTCTCGAGGATTCTTCAGTTCTCAAGGATGCGGCGGTGACCGCAGCGCGGGAGCGGGAGACGCGCGGCGCGGCGGGCGGCTCGGGCGGCGGCCCGTCGCCGATGAGGACGGTCAGCCGCGCGCTCCAGCGCAACGTCGTCACACCCCCACCGCTCCCCCCGACGCGCCCTACTCTTGGGCCGTGAACGAGATGCCCCGGGAGCACCGGGCCGCCAAGTCCATCCGCGTGCTGCTCGCCGAGGACCAGGGCATGATGCGCGGGGCGCTCGCGCTGCTGCTCGGGATGGAGGCGGACATCGAGGTCGTGGCCCAGGTCGCGGCCGGGGACGCGATCGTGGACGCGGCACTCCTCCACCGCCCCGACGTGGCGCTGCTCGACATCGAACTGCCGGGGATGAGCGGCCTGGACGCCGCCGCCGAACTACGCGACCAGGCACCTGGCTGCCGGGTGCTGATCCTGACCACCTTCGGACGACCCGGCTACCTGCGCCGGGCCATGGAGGCGGGTGCCGCCGGTTTCCTCGTCAAGGACGGTCCCGTGGAGGAGCTCGCGGTCTCTATCCGCCGGGTGCTGACCGGCGAGACCGTGATCGACCCCGCCCTCGCCGCGGCCGCCCTGAGCGCCGGCCCCAACCCCCTCACCGCCCGCGAGTGCGACGTCCTCAAGGCGTCCACGGACGGCGCGACGGTCGCCGACATCGCCGGCAGGCTCCACCTCTCCGAGTCCACCGTCCGCAACTACCTCTCCTCCGCCATCGGCAAGACGGGCACCCGCAACCGGATGGAGGCCGTACGGGCGGCCCGGCAGCAGGGGTGGCTTTGAATCCTCCCCCTCGCAAACGAGGGGGATTCCTGGCTCAGGCTGCCTGGCGGAACAGCGTCCCGCCGGGTCTTGCGCCATCAGCACCAGCCGGGTTGAGACCAGCCCGGACCAGCATCACGCGGGCGGAGTTCTTGTCTCTGGGCGAGACGGTTCCGCACGCGGCGCAGGCATAGGTTCGTTCGGACAGCGGTAGTGCGTGCTTGGTTCTCGCTCCGCACTGGGCGCAGTCCATCGTGGTGTGCGCGGGATGGACCAGGTGCGCGATCCTGCCGTGCTTGCGGGCCATCTCCAACAGCGCCTTCTTGGTGGCACCGATGGCGGCATCGGCGGCCTTCCTCGCCATGGTCGACTTCGCGAGGAACTTCGGCCGAAAGTCCTCCACGGCGATGGCGTCGTGGTCGCCCACCACGCGCTTGGCCCACTTGCGTCCGGTGTCCTGCCGCTGCCGGGACAGCTTCTTGTACGCCTTGGCCCTCAGCTTCTTCGCCTCGCGGTAGCCCTTGGAGGCTGCCTGTCCTGTGGCGGGTTTGCGGCGGGCCATCATGCGGTCGTACCGCGACAGCTTCGCCTGAGCTTTCTTCCCGTACTGGGCATGCGGGAGGTCGTGGGTGTCGCTGGTGGTGGTCGCGGTCTGACTGACGCCCCAGTCGATCCCGATCACCTGGCCGGTCCCGGGCAGCGGCTGGGCTTCGGCGGGCACGACGAACGAGGCGTACCAGTGCCCCAGGCTGTCACGGTACACGCGCACCGAGGACGGTTCGGCGGGAAGATCCCGCGACCACACGACCGTCAGGGCGATGTTGCCTGCGAGGTGCAGACGGCCGTCCTTCAGCCGGAAGCCGCGCCTGGTGTAGTTCAGGCTCGGGTCGGCCTCACGCTTTCTCTTGTACTTCGGCATCCCGGCCCGGCGATGCTGCGGCAGACGTTCGCGGATGTCCTTGTGCGCCTTCGCGCGGGACGTGCCGAAGTCGCGGATGATCTGCTGCTGGGGAACCGATGACCCCTCACGCAGCCACGGCGTCTTCGCGCGGGCTTCGGTCAGCATCGTGTCCAGCCGGGCCGGACCGCACGTCGCCTTGTCGGCGTCTTCAGGCGGTTCTTGTTCCACAGGTCGGTCTGCTGGGACTTGGCGACGCACTCGTTCCAGACCCACCGGCACCGGTCCCACTCCGCCAGCAGCGCACGCTCAGCGGTCGACGACACACGCAGCCGGAACGTCCACCGGGCATGCCCGGTGGCCCCGCCCTCCTTCACCCCCGACACGACACCCCCCACACCCCG
Source organism: Streptomyces sp. NPDC058307 (assembly GCF_042880295.1). Lineage (NCBI taxonomy): Bacteria > Bacillati > Actinomycetota > Actinomycetes > Kitasatosporales > Streptomycetaceae > Streptomyces > Streptomyces sp. NPDC058307. The sequence continues at coordinate 42,558 of NZ_JBHVYZ010000039.1, read as the reverse complement.
CCCGATCGCCCCAGCTTCCCTTAAGAGACCGTACGTGCGACACGCGCACACCCGTACCCCACTACGGCGAAGCCACCCCCACCAGCGAACACGGGCACACCCGTTCGCTCTCCGTCTCCGTCAGTGGCCTTGCGGGCGCTCCGCGCCCCAAAGACCGGACACGGCGACGCTCCGCGTCGCCATCCACGGGATGCGATTCCTCCCCGGCGTGAACGCCGGGGCATCCTCGCAAGAATCAGGTGAGCCCGGCGGTTTCCCTACTCGATCACCTCCGCCGTCTCGTACTCGGTGTCCTTCGGTGCCACGCACACGAACCAGTTGTAGTTGGAGCCCGCCGCCGACCGGATCGCCGGGTCATCGGTGCCGGTCGCGGAGCCGACCTTCTCCACCACCGTCGCCGTCCCGTTCGTCCAGGCGCAGTTGACGCGCTGGGCGGTCTTGGCGACATAGCCGATGACGAGGCGGACGTCCTTCGTGTCACCCGGTTCGAGGGGAAGGGAGCCGGACATGAGATCCGTGCCGGTGAGGGTGTCCGTCCTGGGGACCGTGTTCTCCATGACCTTCGTCGTCCGGTCGCCGTAGCCGCGGTAGACGAAGTAGGTGGTCTTGCCGATCAGGTCGGAGGCCTTGTGGGCATCCGGCGGGGTCTCACCTCGCAGCGCCATGGCGGCACGCTGGGACTCGGCCTGTCGCTCGTCGCGCGGGGCCGGCCACATGTCGAGCAGAACCCGCCACTTGGTGCCCTGGTCGGTACCGGTCGCCAGGGTGGTGCGCAGGGCCCTGGACGGGTCGGCGTCGGCCGAAGCCGAAGCGGACGGCCGGGTCGCCACCTGCCCGCCGTCCCCGCCCGGCAGCCCCGCCACCGCGAGCGTCGCCGAAGACCCCGCGAGGACCAGTGCCGTGGCCGTGGCCACCGCCCAGCGGCGGGCCCGGCGCCTGCGGCCACCGCGGAGCACCGCCTGGTAGGGGGCTATGCCGATCTCCACCTCGTCGGCGGCGTCGGCCAGCAGGAGGGCGATGTCGCTGTCACTCATGTCGTGGCTCTTCTCCCGGTCCGCGCTCATCAGTTCCGCCCTCCTTGGGTCACCATGTCGGCCAGGCCGGGTATGGCGCGAAGTTTCGCGATCCCCTTGGCCGCGTTGCTCTTCACCGAGCCGACCGAGCAGCCCATCGCCTCGGCCGTCTGTGTCTCGGTGAGGTCCTCCCAGTACCGCAGGACCACCGCCTCCCGCTGCCGGGGCGGCAGTTGGGCCAGCGCCGTCAGCAGGGCGCTGCGGTCGTCGGCCTGGGCAATGCGGTCACCGGTGTCGGCGACCTCGCGCACCAGGCCGGAGTCGTCCCCCCGTGCCAGGAACTCCCTGAGCTTCCTGCGGTGCCTGCGCGCATGCGCGTTGATCATCACGCGCCGTACATACGCCTCCGGATCGTCCGCCGAGCCAACTCTCCGCCAGGCCACATAGGCCTGTTCGAGGGTCGTCTGGACCAGGTCCTCCGCGGCGTGCTGCTCCCCCGTGAGGAGAAATGCCGTCCTCATCAGCCGCGGCCAGCGGCCGATGACAAAGCTCTGGAACTCCTCGTCCCGAGCCTCTTTTCGATCCCCCATGGGCACCTCCTAGATGTCTAAAGGAGTCCATGGGCAGCCCGGACCGTTGCCTCAGTTCACGGAGATCTTTCTCGGCAGCCACGCCAACATCAGGACCACCCCGCCGAGCAGCACCCCCGTCCCCACCCGGAACGCCAGCGCGTACCCCTCCGTCAGGGCCTCCGGCGAACCCACTCCCCCCGTTCGAGCCGCGGCCAGCGTCGACAGGACGGCGAGCCCCAGCGAACCCCCCATCGTGCGCGAGGTGTTCACCAGCCCCGACACCAGCCCGGCCTCCCCCGGCGCCGCCCCCGACGTGGCCAGCGAGGCGAGCGGGGTCGTGGCGAGACCGGCGCCCAGCATCATCAGGATCCCGGGACACATGATCGCGGTCACATAGCCGCCGTCCGCGGTCATCGTCGACTGCCAGGCGAACCCGGCGACCGCGACCGCCGTACCGAGGACGGCCACCCACCGCGCTCCAAGTCGGCGCATGAAACGCGGGGCGAGTTTCGAGCCGACCACGATCGCCAGCGAGGCCGGGATCAGCGCGGCTCCGGCGGCCAGGGGCGAGTAGCCGAGGACGTTCTGGGCGTAGAGCGTCATGAAGAACCACATGGAGAACATCGCGGAGCCGCTCAGGAACATCCCCGCGTTCGCCGAGGCCACCGCCCGCACCCTGAGCAGTCCGAGCGGCATCAGCGGGGCGGCCGTACGGGACTCGACGACGAGGAAGCCCCCCACCAGCGCGAGTCCGGCGGCCAGCGGGACCACGGTCGCGGCCGCCGTCCACCCCTCGGCCTCGGTCTGCGAGATGCCGTACGCCAAGACCGCCAGTCCCCCGGTGACCAGCAGCGCTCCCGGCAGGTCGAGGCGCCGCCCGTCCCCCCTGCGGCTCTCGGTCAGCCACAGCAGCGAGCCCAGCAGGACCAGCGCGCCGACGGGCACGTTGATCAGCAGCACCCAGCGCCAGGACAGGGTGTCCACCAGGAGGCCGCCGACGAATCCGCCCGCGGCGCCGCCCCCCGCTCCCACGGCCGTCCAGGTGGCGATGGCCCGGGCCCGAGCGGCCCCCTCCGGGACGGCCGACGTGACGATGGTCAGCGTCGCGGGCGCCAGCACCGCCGCGCCCAGCCCCTGCACGGCCCGCGCGATCAGCAGCTGGGCGTCTCCCTGGGCCAGCCCGCCGGCCAGCGAGGCCACCGTGAACAGCCCGAGCCCGACCAGGAACATCCGCTTGCGGCCGTAGAGGTCGCCGGCCCGGCCGCCGAGGAGCATGAACCCGGCGAAGGCGATGGAGTAGGCGTTCACGACCCACTGGAGTCCGGATTCGCTCATGTCCAGGTCGGCGCGCATGGACGGCAGTGCCACGTTGACGACGGACACGTCGAGGACGACCAGGAACTGGCCGGCGCACGCCAGCGCCACCACCAGCCAGGCGGGAGGCGCCGACCGGGGTCTGCGGGGTCTGCGGGGTCTGCGGGCGACTTCAGCGGCTTCGAGCATGGCTGCCATGCTCTCAACCCGCCTCCGCTTCCCCAAGAGAATATAAAGAAATCGTTAGTACGCCGAAGCATCGGAATAGTTGCCCATGCATACGTAGTTCAAGCCACACGTAACCGATCTTCCAGGCCCGGAGGCCTTCCTCACATGACGCACACGCCGACCGACCAGCCCAACCGGAGAGCGTCCGGCGCTGTCGTCCCGGTGCTCGCCTTCGCGGGCATCGTGGTCGCGGTGATGCAGACCCTGCTCGTCCCGGTCATCAAGGACCTGCCGCAACTGCTGGACACCGCGCCGAGCAACGCCACCTGGGTCCTGACGTCCACCCTGCTCTCGGGCGCCGTCGCCACCCCGATCATGGGCCGCCTCGGCGACCTGTACGGCAAGCGCCGGATGCTGATCTTCAGCCTCTCCGTGATGGTCGTGGGCGCCCTGGTCAGCGCCCTCACCAGCGACCTGCTCACGATGATCGCCGGCCGCACCCTCCAGGGCTTCGCGATGGGCGCGATCCCCCTCGGCATCGGCCTGATGCGCGACATGCTGCCCCGCGAGAAGCTCGGCTCGGCCATGGCCCTGATGAGCTCCTCGATCGGCGTCGGCGGCGGCCTCGCGCTGCCCCTCGCGGCACTGATCGCCCAGCACGCCGACTGGCACGCCCTCTTCTACGGCGCCGCGGGCATCGGCGCGCTCGCCATCGTCCTCACCCTCGTCGTCGTCCCCGAGTCCCCGGCGCGTGCCGAGGGCACCTTCGACGTCCTGGGCGCGATCGGCCTCTCCATCGGCCTGGTCCTCTTCCTCCTCCCGATCACCAAGGGCAGCGACTGGGGCTGGACCTCGGGCACCACGCTCGGCCTGTTCGCCGCGTCGGCCGTCGTCCTCCTCCTGTGGGGCGTCATGGAGCTGCGCGTGAAGGCCCCCCTGGTCGACCTGCGCACCACCGCCCGCCCGGCGGTCCTCTTCACCAACCTGGCGTCGATCATGGTCGGTGTCTCCTTCTACGTCGTCTCGCTCGTCCTTCCCCAGCTGCTCCAGCTCCCGAAGGCGACCGGCTACGGCCTCGGCCAGTCGATGGTCGTCGCCGGCCTGCTGGTCGCGCCGCTGGGCCTGACGATGATGTTCACCGCGCCCGTGTACGCCCGGCTGTCGGCGAAGTACGGCCCCAAGGTCACCCTCATCCTCGGCATGCTGATCATCGCGATCGGCTACGGCGCGGGCCTCGGCCTCATGAGCGCCGCCTGGCAGAGCCTGGTCATCGCGGTGGTGCTGGGCGCGGGCATCGGTCTCGCGTACTCCTCTCTTCCCGCCCTGATCGTCGGCGCGGTCCCCGCCTCGGAGACGGGTGCGGCGAACGGGCTCAACACGCTGATGCGCTCCATCGGTACGTCCGTGTCGAGCGCCGTGATCGGGATGGTGCTGGCGAACACGGCGAACAACGTCGGGGGCGTCGCGGTACCGACCATGCACGGCTTCCGGGTGTCGTTCCTGATCGCGACCGGCGCGGTGGCGGTCGGGCTGCTGATGGCCCTGTTCCTGCCGAAGCCGAACCGCGCGCCGCAGCTGCGGGCGAGCAGCGAGGAGGAGACGAACCTGGAGCGGGCCGAGAAGGCTCTGCGGGGCTTCCGGGGCCGTGTCCTCGACGCGTCCGGCGCTCCGGTCGCCCGTGCCAAGGTCACGCTGATCGACCGGCGCGGACGGCAGGCGGGGGCGACCCTGTCCGGTGACGACGGCACGTACGTCCTGACCGTCCCCGCCCAGGGCGCCTACGTCCTCGCCGCCCGCGCCACCGGCCACGGCCCCCTGGCCTCCTCGGCCACCCACGCGGGCGACGACCGCGCGATCGACCTGGACCTGGCCCTGCCGGGCGAGACGGTCACCGCCTGACCGACACGAACACCGGCCCACATCCCCGCCCCCGCCCCGGGGCGGGGATGTGCTGCGTCGGGGGCGCCCGGAAGGACGTAGGACCGACGGCGCCCAGTCCGATCACGCGC
>NZ_JBHVYZ010000039.1:13024-37384 GCF_042880295.1 Streptomyces sp. NPDC058307 | reverse complement strand
ACCGTCGGGGGCGCCCGGAAGGACGTAGGACCGACGGCGCCCAGTCCGATCACGCGCCTGGGCAGTGCGTTCCCCACCCCCTGTCCCCCGAAGGCCGGCAGGTGCGGCAGCATGGGGCGTCCGGAGGGGCGTACGGCGGGATGGCGGTCGTACGACGTCTGACCACCCGTACGACCGAGAGGAACCCCATGGCCGCGGCCGCACCCAAGCCCGAGATCCTCGCCGCCTTCGAGGCCGCCAAGGGGTTCATGCCCCTGGGTGAGGGACTGGCCCTCTACGCGGCCGCTCTGGACGCCGGGCGGCTCGGGCTGCCGCTCCTGGAGGTCGGTACGTACTGTGGCCGGTCCGCGATCCTGCTGGCGGACGCGGCCCGCGAGGCCGGGGTCACCGCGCTGACCGTCGATCACCACCGCGGCAGCGAGGAGCAGCAGCCCGGGTGGGAGTTCCACGATCCGGAGACGGTGGACGCCGAGCTCGGGCTGATGGACACGCTGCCCACCTTCCGCAGGACCCTGCACCGGGCCGGACTGGAGGAGCACGTGGTCGCCCTGGTCGGCCGTTCTCCGCAGATCGCGAAGATCTGGGGCTCCCCGCTCGGCCTGGTCTTCATCGACGGCGGTCACACCGACGAGCACGCGAACGCCGACTACGAGGGCTGGGCCCCGCACGTGGCCGAGGGCGGGCTGCTCGTCATCCACGACGTGTTCCCCGAGCCGGAGGACGAGTTCACCGGGCAGGCGCCCTACCGGATCTACCTCCGGGCCCTCGCCTCCGGCGCCTTCACGGAGGTCTCGGCGACCGACTCGCTGCGGGTGTTGCGTCGCGTGCGGGCGGGGATCCGAGAGCACGGTTAGAGTCACAGACGTGTCGTACGCAGGCCCTGAATTCGGTTCCCCCCAGCCCCGCCGCCCCCGGCGCCGGCCGCTGACCCTCGCTCTCGCCGTGCTCGTGCCGGGCGCGCTGCTCGGATGGCTGGTGTACGCGGGGGTGAGCGGGGCGGCCGACAACAACGGGACGACGGCCGCGTCCACCAAGGCGTCGCCGACCGTCTCCTCCACCACCGTCGAGGACAAGAAGCCGCTCGGCTCGCTCCGGGGCAAGGTCGTCGTCATCGACCCCGGGCACAACCTCACCAACTTCCGGCACCCGGCCGAGATCAACCGCAAGGTGGACATCGGCACGAACCGCAAGGAGTGCGACACCACGGGGACGTCCACCAACTCGGGTTACGCGGAGGCCAAGTTCACCCTCGACGTCGCCCACCGGCTGCGCACACTGCTGGAGAAGCAGGGCGCGACGGTGAAATTGACACAGGACGGCGACCGGCCCTACGGCCCCTGTGTGGACGAGCGAGCCAGGATCGGCAACAGGGCGAAGGCGGACGCGGTGGTGTCGATCCACGCGGACGGCGCGGGCGCCGGGCAGCGCGGCTACCACGTGATCCTCCCGGGCCGCGTCGACAAGGGCATCGCCGACACCCGCCGGATCGTCGCCCCCTCCGCCGCACTCGGCAAGAGCATCGCGCACGACTTCGGACACGTGACGGGCACCGCACCCTCCAACTACATCGGTCACGGCACCGGCCTCGACACCCGCACGGACCTGGGCGGCCTCAACCTCTCCAAGGTTCCCAAGGTGTTCATCGAATGCGGCAACATGCGCGACAGCAAGGACGCGGCCCTGCTCACGAGCGGGGCCTGGCGACAGAAGGCCGCGCAAGGAATCTCTGAGGGATTGGTGAGTTTCCTGCGCGGGTGACGATCAGCGCGCAGATCCCGTCGTACGCTCCGCCGGGCGGACGATAGGGTCTACCGACGACGAGACGACCTACGAAGGACTTGAAGTGAATATCCGCTCCCTCACACGAGGCGACGGCGTGGTGATCGGTGCAGCGGTGTTGCTGTTCATCGCGTCGTTCCTTGATCTGTACTCGGTCGACGGCGCTCCCGACGACGCCGACCTTCCCACCGCCTGGGCGAGCGGCCCGGTCGTGATGGGGGTGGTGCTCGCGGGCATCATCGGCGCCGCCCTCGTCGTTCTGTCGCGCGGCCTGCCGCAACTCCCCAAGGTGGCGGGCCTCGACCTCGGCCAGGTGGGCGTCGCGTTCACGGTCTTCGCCGCCTGGAGCGCGCTCGGGAACGTCTTCGACCCGCTGAGCGCCGCGGACTACGGCTCCAGTTCGAGCACGGTCAGCGCCGGCGTCGGTCTGATCCTCGCTCTCGTCGCCACCCTGGTCATGGCCGCGGCCGCCGTCGCCACTCCCCTCGTCCCCGCCCTCCAGGCCGGTCTCGTCCCGGCCCCCAAGCCGCCCCAGCCGCAGCCCTACGGCGCCCAGCCGCCCGGTGGTTACGGCTACCCGGGCGCCCAGCAGCCGGGACAGCAGGGGTATCCGGGACAGCAGGGCCAGCAGCCGTACGGCGGTCAGCCGCAGCCGGGGCAGCCCTTCGGCGCGCAGCCGCAGCAGCCGCAGCCCCAGGCGCAGGCCCCGCAGCCGCCGGCCGCGGAGTTCTCGCCGTTCTGGTTCGCGGTGCCGGTGCCGCGTCCGCTGTTCGCGGAGGACGGTTCGCCGACGCCGATCGCCGAACTCGCCCCGGGTACCTGGTACCTGGCCGTCGAGCAGCGCGGTCCGGCTCTGGTCGCCCAGACGCAGGACGGTCGGCGCGGTGTGCTGCAGGACACGAGCGGCATCCAGCGCGGCTGACCCGGTCCTCGCGGTCTTCGAGCTCGTAGACGGCCCCTCGCCCCTTCCGGGCGGGGGGCCGTTGCCGTACATTCGCGAGCGCTCCCGAAGATCTGACGTACCGTCAGGAGGCGTTGTGCGACTCGGCCTTGCGCTCGGCTACTGGGGCCGCGGCCCCTCTCCCGACCATGTGCCGCTGGCCCAGGAGGCGGAGCGGCTCGGCTATCACTCGGTGTGGACGGCCGAGTCGTGGGGGTCGGACGTGTTCACGCCGCTCACCTGGATCGCGGCGCGGACGTCAACGATCAGGCTGGGTACGGCGGTTGCGCAGATGGCGGCCCGCTCCCCGACCACGACCGCCATGCACGCCCTCACCCTGGACCATCTCTCCGGCGGGCGGGTCATGCTCGGCCTCGGACTGTCCGGGCCGCAGGTCGTCGAGGGCTGGTACGGCCGCCCGTTCCCCAAGTCACCGCTGACCGCGACCCGGGAGTACGTCGACGTCGTACGGCAGGTGCTGAGGCGTCAGGCGCCGGTCGAGCTGGACGGCCGCTTCCACTCCCACCCCTACCGGGGCCCGGACGGCACCGGGCTCGGCAAGGCGCTCAAGCCCATCACCCATCCCCTGCGCGCCGATCTGCCGATCCTGCTGGGCGCCGAGGGTCCGAAGAACGTCGCCCAGACCACCCGGATCGCGGACGGCTGGCTGCCGTTGTACTGGTCGCCGAACCGGCCCGAGGTGTACGAGGCCTCGCTCGCCGAGGCCCCGGAGGGCTTCCTCATCGCTCCCATGGCCCAGGTGCGGGTCTGCGACGACGTGACCGAGGGGCTGCTGCCGGTCAAGACGATGCTGGGCTTCTACATCGGGGGAATGGGTCACGCGGCCCGCAACTTCCACGCCGATCTGATGGCGCGCATGGGGTACGAGGAGCAGGCGCGCATGATCCAGCGGCTGTTCCTGGAGGGCCGCCGCGAGGAGGCCGTGCTCGCCGTGCCGGACGCGTTCGCCGACGAGATCTCCCTGGTCGGACCGCGTCAACGCATCGCCGAGCGGCTGGAGTCGTGGCGCAAGGGGCCAGTGACGGACCTGCTGGCGCTGGCCCCGGACCGGGAGTCGCTGCGGGTGCTGGCGGAGCTCAACGCGTGACGCACGCCATGACGGCAGGTTTCGCCGGAGAATTCGAGGCCATTCGAACACCATGTCCACTCATACGCGCCGTGGTGCCAACTCCGCCGGGACGGTCATAGCGGTCGTCGCCGACATCATGGCCCTCATCCTGGGCCTGTGGATCCTGATGTACCTGCTGGACGCCAACCGTGCGAACGACTTCGTGCAGTTCATCCACAACGCCGCTCGCTGGCTCGCCGGCTGGTCCTACGACCTGTTCACGTTCGACGAGGCCTGGGCCCGGGTCGTCGCGGGCTACGGCCTGGCAGCGGTCGTCTACCTGTTCGTGGGCCACGCCATCGCCAACCGGGCCCACCGTCACTGACGGCCTGACCGGGCCCATCTCCACTGAGGCCTGACCGGGCCCACCGTCACGGGGGCCCGGCCGGGTTCTCAGGCGCAGCAGTCCGGGTCGAGGCCCAGCGGCAGACGCTCCCCGCCGAACACCGCGCACGTGGCCTCGTGGCCGCCCAGCGCGGCGACGGCCAGCAGCAGCGAGCCCGCCGTCCAGGTGGTCAGCTCCCGCGGCCACACCGCCCCGTCCTCGAACACGTACCCGGTCCAGTACAGCCCGCTCTCCGCGTCCCGCAGGTGCTGGATCGACTGGAGGATGTCCAGGGCCCGGTCGGACTCGCCCATGACCCACAGGGCCAGGGCGAGTTCGGCCGACTCGCCGCCGGTGACCCACGGGTTGGGGACGACGCAGCGCACCCCGAGGCCGGGTACGACGAACCGCTCCCAGCCTTCCTCGATACGGGACTTGGCCTCCGCGCCGGTCAACGCGCCGCCCAGGACCGGGTAGTACCAGTCCATGGAGTAGCGGTCCTTGTCGAGGAAGCGTTCGGGGTGCCGGCGGATCGCGTGCCGCAGCGCGCCGACCGCCAACTCCCAGTCGGGCTGGGGCTCTTCACGCTGTTCGGCGATCGCGAGCGCGCATCGCAGCGCGTGGTGGACGGAGGAGGACCCGGTGAGCAGCCCGTCGGTGAGGGCCCGGCCGTCGTCCTCCCGCTTCCACCCGATCTGCCCGCCCGGCTGCTGGAGTTCCAGAATGAACTCCATCGCCGCGTACACCGTCGGCCACATGCGGTCGAGGAACATGTCGTCGCCGGTGGACAGGTAGTGGTGCCAGACTCCTACGGCTATGTAGGCGACGAAGTTGGTCTCGCGCCCGCGGTCGGTGACCTCCGTGAAGTCCCCGTCCTGGTAGGCGGCGTACCAGGATCCGTCCTCGTTCTGGTGCCGTGCGAGCCATGCGTAGGCCCGCTCGGCCGCCTCGTGTTCGCCGGCGGCGTCCAGTGCCATCGCGGCCTCGGTGTGGTCCCACGGGTCGAGGTGGTGCCCGCGGAACCACGGGATCGCCCCGTCCTCGCGCTGCGCGGCCAGGATTCCGGCGACGGTCGCGGCGGCCTGCTCGGCGGTGAGGACCCCGGGCAGGACGAGGTGTTCTGTCCGGGGAGTGGTCACTTGGCGTCCACCCGGGGCAGGTGGGGCTTGGTCGCGTAGGCCACGAAGCTCTTGCCGATCAGCGGGTTGAGCGCCTGTTCGGCGACCCGGGTGGCCAGCGGCTTCTTCATGATGTCCCAGACCAGCAGCTTGTGGTACGCCTGCACCGGCAGCGCCTTGTCGTTGTCGACGCCGAACGCGCACTTCAGCCACCAGTACGGGGAGTGCAGGGCGTGCGCGTGGTGGGTGCCGTAGGGCTTCAGCCCGGCTTCCCTGATCTTCGCGAGCAGTTCGTCCGCCTTGTAGATGCGGATGTGGCCGCCCTCGACCTCGTGGTAGGCGTCGGACAGGGCCCAGCAGACCTTCTCGGGGCCGTAGCGCGGGACGGTGACGGCGATCCGCCCGCCGGGCCTGAGCACCCGGACCATCTCGGCGAGTACGCCCTTGTCGTCGGGGATGTGCTCCATCACCTCGGAGATGATCACGACGTCGAAGGACTCGTCGGGGAAGGGCAGCGCGAGGGCGTCCCCCTCCATGGCCGTGGCGGTGGCCCCTTCCGGCGCCTCCCCGGCCTCCTTCATCGCCGCGAACCACTTGGCGACCTCACGGATTTCGTCGGCGTTCTGGTCCAGGGCCACGACCTGCGCGCCGCGCCGGTAGCACTCGAACGCGTGCCGGCCGGCCCCGCAGCCGAGGTCCAGGACGCGGTCGCCCGGCGCGAGCGGGAACCTGGAGAAGTCGACGGTCAGCACGTGGCCCTGCTTTCGGGATAGACACCGGTGTCTGTGGTCTGGGGTGCGGCACCCCGGGAGGCCGCGGAGCGGCCGGGAAGCGTGGTGGCGGAGCCGGCGATCGCCTCGCGGTACCGGGACACCGTGCCCTCCGCGGCCTTCGCCCAGGTGAACTTCGCCAGCACCCGCTCACGTCCGGCCCGGCCGAGTCGCGCCCGCAGGTCCGGGTCGCCCAGGAGACGGCTCAGGGCGGTCGCCAGCGCGCCCGGGTCCCCCGGCGGTACCGCCAGGCAGGTCTCGCCGTCGCGCCCTGCGACCTCGGGGATCGCGCCGCCGGTCGTGGCGACCAGCGGGGTTCCGGTGGCCATCGCCTCGGCGGCCGGGAGGGAGAAGCCCTCGTAGAGCGACGGCACGCAGGCGACCTCGGCCGAGCGGACCAGGTCGACCAGTTCCGCGTCGGAGATGCCCTTGACGAAGTCGACGGCACCTTCGAGGCCGTAGCGCTCGATCGCGACCGCGACCGGGCCCTCCGTGGGTCGTTTGCCGACGACGACCACGTGCGCCCCGGGGTGTTCCGTGCGCACTTTCGCCAGCGCCTCGACGAGGAAGACCAGGCCCTTGAGGGGGACGTCCGCGCTGGACGTCGTGACGATCCGGCCCGGCACCACGGGCACCGACGGATCCGGCGAGAACTGGTCCGTGTCGGCGCCGATGTGGACGACGTGGACCCGGTCGTCGCGGACGCCCAGGTGGTCGACGATCTCCTGGCGGGAGGTGCCGGAGACGGTGAGGACCGAGGGGAGGCGGCGGGCCACCCGCTTCTGCATGCGGGTGAAGGCGTACCAGCGGCGCTTGGACAGCCGCTGCCACCGGCTCTCGGCCGCGTCCAGCTCCAGCTGCCGGTCCACGGTGATGGGGTGGTGGATGGTGGTCACCAGCGGTGCGCCGACGTCGCCCAACAGGCCGTAGCCGAGTGTCTGGTTGTCGTGGATCACGTCGAACTCACCGCTGCGGGCCCGGAGATGGCGTCGGGCCCGCAGGGAGAAGGTGAGTGGCTCCGGGAAGCCGCCGGTCCACATCGTGGCGACTTCCAGGGCGTCGATCCAGTCGCGGTACTCGTCGCGCCTCGGGGTGCGGAAGGGGTCCGGGGAGCGGTAGAGGTCCAGGCTCGGCAGCTCGGTCAGGCTCAGACCGTCGTACCCGGGGTCGAGGACCGGGTACGGCTGGGAGCCGATGACCTCGACGCGGTGGCCGAGGCGGGCCAACTCGCGGGAGAGGTGCCGTACATAGACGCCCTGACCGCCGCAGAACGGGTTCCCTTTGTAGGTGAGGAGCGCGATACGGAGCGGTCGCTCGCCGTCGGCGGCAGGGTCCTCGAAGACCCCGGCCTGACTGGCCTCAGCGGTCACTCTGGGCCCCCTTCTGACTGCACTGTCCCGCGAGATTACGACGAGACGGTAATCTAGAACAAGTTTCAGACTTGATCGTTCAGGAGGCTCTGAATCTACCGGCAGGTAGGGGCCCTGTGAGCGGTGGATCAGGTGATTCACGCCACGAACTCCGCGACCGCGCACCGGCCCGGCATCCTGCCATGCTGTGTGATCGCGAGCCCTCACGGACTGTCACGGAACCCAAGGTGGACAAGGTGGCCAAGCCGGCCGGAATGGAAGCCAGTACCGCGCGACCCGCCGCGCCACCGCTGACCGAGCGGCAGGAGGCCCGGCGCCGCCGCATCCTGCACGCGAGCGCACAGCTGGCGAGCCGCGGGGGGTTCGACGCGGTGCAGATGCGGGAGGTCGCGGAGTCCTCGCAGGTCGCACTCGGCACCCTCTACCGGTACTTCCCCTCCAAGATCCATCTGCTGGTCGCCACCATGCAGGACCAGCTGGAACACATGCACGGCACGCTCCGCAAGAAGCCGCCGCAGGGCGAGACGGCTGCCGAGCGGGTCGCGGAGACCCTGATGCGCGCCTTCCGCGCGCTCCAGCGCGAACCGCACCTGGCCGACGCGATGGTCCGCGCGCTGACCTTCGCGGACCGCAGCGTGAGCCCGGAGGTCGACCAGGTCTCCCACCAGACCACGCTGATCGTCCTGGACGCCATGGGCCTCGAGCACCCGACGCCCGAGCAGCTCTCCGCGGTCCGGGTCATCGAGCACACCTGGCACTCGGCCCTGATCACCTGGCTCTCGGGCCGCGCCTCCATCGCCCAGGTGAAGATCGACATCGAGACGGTGTGCCGACTGATCGACCTCACGGAACCCCGGGCCCAGCACCCCGGCACGTGACGTCGGCCCGTTGACGAGCGGCGTCCGGGCCCCTGCTCTGGGGGTCCCCCCGGCCGAAGGCTGGGGGAGTGCCCAGCGTCGCGACCGGGCGAACGTCGCCTGCCCCGGCGCTAGCCGACGGCCGCGAGCCCGCTCCAGCTCCGTCCGGTCACCGTCTTCGCCGCCCACCGCTCCAGCAGCCGCCGGGCCTCCTCCTCGGGGGCGGCGAGGGAGACCTGCTGGGCGCCCGCCTCGACGGCACGCTCCTGGGCGTGGGTGCCCTCGCTGCAGCAGGCGCACAGCATGCGCACGCTGCTCGCGGGCTCCGCGCCGAAGCCGTGGCCGGTGAACAGCTCGACGAGTGCCTCCAGGTCGGCGGCCTCGCCCGCGGCCACCGTGACCTCCAGGGTGGGCAGCGGGGACGCCTCGAAGATCAGGAGTTCGTCGAAGACGGGGTAGGCCGAGCCCTCGACGGTCCGCTCGCCCTTCGGTTCGCCGTCGTGGACGACGATCTCGCCGTAGCGCCGTCCGCCCGTGACGGGCACGCTGACGACGCGGCCGCGGGTCGGGCACAGCCGCTCGATCCAGACGACCTCGCGCTCACCGCCGGTGTCGAGACGCACGCAGGCGTACCCCAGGCGGGCCTCGATCTGCCCCTGCCCGTCCGGGAGTTCGATGCCGAAGCCGGCCCAGGCGTCCCGCGCGGTCGCCCAGTCGCGCTGGATGGTGGCCGCGATGCCGAGGTTCCAGTACGCCGGGTCGCCCTTCCCACGCGGGGAGCGGGCCGCGGCCTCCTTGCCCAGCTCGTACGCCTTGGCCCAGTTCCGCAGGAACTTGTGGGCGAGCGCGGCGTCGTACCACCACACCGCGCTCGACTCAAGGTCCGGGAAATGCGCGAGCACCCGCTCGTACAGTTCGGCGGCGCTCAGCCACTCCTCGGCGTCCCAGGCGGCACGCGCCTGCTTGATCAGCTTCCTGGCCTCGGACTTGTCCACCCTTGCCCACCCCTGCGATGTCCGGACGACGACCGCAGGAGCGTAAGCCCTCACACCGGCGGGGAGCACAGGAGGGACCTACGGGGCGGGTTCCCTTCGCCGGTATGGTCCGGATCAGGTTCTCGGGGTCGCCGTCGAGCCTTCCCGCTGCTCTCCGGCCTCTCAGCCCTACCGTCGACGTCGGCCCTGGCGGAAGCCTTCACATCTCGCCTGAGTCGGCTACTTCGGTCGGACTCCCTCACTCGCCTCGTAGGCCTATGTCCAGAATAGAACGCTCGCCCTGGAATGAACCCTCTCAAACCAGATTTTCTCGACTTCTACTCCTCGGGCGGGAACACGGGTTCCCCGCTCTCCAGCAGCGTGATCGTGATGGCCTCCACCGGGCAGTTCTCCGCCGCCGCCAGGATCTTCTCGTTGGCGTCGGTGTCCGGGTCGGCCGGGTGGGACTGGCGGGCGGTGTCCAGGCGGAAGCCGTCCGGGGCCGTGTGGACGCACTGGGCGGAGCCGATGCACAGGGAGCGGTCGACCTCGACGTGCCAGCGGTCCCCCATGGCTCTCACCCCTCCCAGCCGGCCGGCAGATGGATCATCTTGTGCTCCAGGTACTCGCCGTAGCCCTCCGGTCCGAACTCCCTTCCCAGACCGGAATTCTTGTAGCCGCCGAAGGGGCCGAGCATGTCGAGGCTGAAGGTGTTCACGTTGTACGTGCCGGTACGGACCTGCCGGGCGACCTCGATGCCGCGCTCGACGTCGGCCGTCCACACGCTGCCGGAGAGGCCGTAGTCGGAGTCGTTGGCGATCTTCACGGCCTCGGACTCGTCGCCGTAGGGCAGGAGGCAGATCACCGGGCCGAAGATCTCCTCGCGCGCGATCCGCATCGAGTTGTCGACGTCGCCGAAGAGCGTCGGCTCGACGTACCAGCCGCGGTCCAGGCCCGCCGGACGCCCGCCACCCGTGAGGATCTTCGCGCCCTCCTCCTGGCCGATCCTGATGTAGTCGAGGTTGCGGCGCTGCTGGCGTTCGGCGACCAGGGGGCCGACCTGGGTGGCGGGGTCGAGCGGGTCACCGACGACCAGTGAATTCGCCGCCGCGGCAAGGGCCTCGGCGAACTCGTCGTAGCGGGAGCGGGGCAGCAGGATGCGGGTCTGGGCCACGCAGGCCTGTCCGTTGTTCATCCAGGCGGACGGGACGATCCCGGCGACGGCCGCCTCGACGTCCGCGTCCGGGAGGACCACGGCCGCCGACTTGCCGCCCAGTTCCAGGGTCACGCGCGTGAGATTGCGGGCGGCGACCTCCATCACGCGCTTGCCCGCGCCCACCGACCCGGTGAAGGAGACCTTGTCGATGCCCGGGTGCCCGACCAGGTACTCGCTGACCTCGCGGTCGGCCGGGAGGATGGACAGGACGCCCTCCGGCAGCCCGGCCTCCTTGGTGATCTCGGCCAGGATGTACGCGTCCAGCGGTGACTCGGGCGACGGCTTGAGGACGACCGTGCAGCCAGTGAGCAGCGCGGGCGCGAGCTTGGCGGCGGCGACGAACTGCGGGACGTTCCACGGCACTACGGCGGCCACGACCCCGACCGGCTCGCGGCGCACGAGGATGCGGCCGAGGACTCCGTCGCGTGTCTCCTCGTACGTGAAGTTCCGTGCGACCGTGATCGCCGAGTCCCAGACCATCATCGCGCCGAGGGCCTGCGCGAGGACGCTCCAGGAGTACGGGGAGCCGTTCTCGGAGGAGATCACGCGGGCGATCTCCTCGTGCCGTACCGCGATGGCGTCCTTGATCCTGGTGACGACCTCGATGCGCTCGTCGAGCGACATCCGCGGCCAGGGTCCCTCGTCGAAGGCGGTGCGGGCCGCGGCGACCGCCGCGTCCACGTCCGCGCGCGAGGCGTGCGGCACCCGTCCGATGACCTCCTGGGTGTGCGGGGAGATCACCTCGATGACGTCCTTGCCCAGGGGGTCGGTCAACTCCCCGCCGATGAACAGCTGTCCGTGTTCCACGAGCTCGGTCATGGCGAACGCCTCCCAGGGGCGGCTTGCTGACGAACCATCAGATACGGAACTGATACCAGTTCCACTCGGAGGAGTCCACGGGCCGCACAGCGCGACTGTTGGTCACCTCGGGCTACCGTCGAAACTCGTTCTAGTTATAGTGGCGGGAAGCCGGTGATTGGGGAACTCATGGCGCAGGTGCACGACCATGGCGGCGGCGTCCGGTCCGTCCAGGTGCCCATCCCCGACAATCCCCTTGGCCACACGTTGGTGTACGTCGTCGAGACCGACCGGGGGCCGGTGCTGGTCGACACCGGCTGGGACGACCCGGAGTCCTGGGACACCCTCGCCGAGGGGCTGACCGCGTGCGGGACCGGCGTGGGCGAGGTCCACGGCGTGGTCATCACCCACCACCACCCGGACCACCACGGGCTGTCGGGCAGGGTGCGGGAGGTATCCGGCGCCTGGATCGCGATGCACGCGGCGGACTCCGCGATCGTGCGGCGCACGCGGGAGACCCGGGCCGAGCGCTGGTTCACCTATATGACGGCCAAGTTGGTGGCAGCGGGCGCCCCGGAGGACCACGTGGCCCCCCTGCGCACCGCCCGCCGCCGCCAACTCCCGGGCTTCTCCCCCGCGTTGCCCGACCGCGAGATCGTCCCCGGCGAACTCCTCGACCTCCCCGGCCGCAGACTCCGCGCGATCTGGACCCCGGGACACACGCCGGGCCATGTCTGCCTGCACCTGGAGGAGGAGCACCCGGCCCGGCTCGCGGGCCACGGGCGGCTGTTCTCCGGCGACCATCTGCTCCCCGAGATCACCCCGCACATCGGCCTGTACGAGGACCCCGACGACGACACCGTCACCGACCCCCTCGGCGACTACCTCGACTCCCTGGAACGCGTCGGACGGCTCGCCCCCGCCGAGGTCCTCCCCGCCCACCAGTACGTCTTCACCGACGCGAGCGCCCGGGTGCGGGAGCTGCTCGCCCACCACGAGGAACGCCTCACCGACCTGCGCTCGCTGCTCGCCGAGCCCCTCACCCCCTGGCAGCTCGCCGAGCGCATGGAGTGGAACCGGCCCTGGGACCAGATCCCCTACGGATCACGGAACATCGCGGTCTCGGAGGCCGAGGCGCATCTGCGGCGGCTGGTGAAACTGGGGCACGCGGAGGCGGTGACGGGGAGCGATCCGGTGACGTACGTGGCCGTCTAGGGCAGGCCCCGAGGCTCCCCCGGCTCTCAGCCGCTTCCCTACGGGCGAGTACAGTAGCCAGGTCGTCATCACATGCCGTACGGGGGGAAGCCGGTGCAATTCCGGCACGCCCCCTCCCCCAGTGCCCCGAGGGCCTGGGAGACCGGCCGGTGCGCGGCACCGTCGAGGTATACGGAGCCGAGCCGCCCGGGGGTCCTCCCGCGCTGCCCGGCTCCCCGCAGGGAGAAGGGCATCCGCCGATCATGAACGTCCGCCGCAGCGCCGCGGTCCTGGCCGCCACCGTCGTGATCGGCACGGCCACGCCCGCCGTCGCCGCCTCACCGTCTCCTACTCCGTCCCTGCCCTCGGGGCTGTACGGCAGCAGCGACCCCACGTACGACGGGGTCTGGCGGCAGTCGCTCGCGCTCATCGCCCTGCACCGGGTGCACGCGGAGCCCGCCGCCGCGGCCGTCGGCTGGCTGGCCGGGCAGCAGTGCGCGAGCGGGGCGTTCCCGGCGTTCCGCGCGAACCCGGCCAAGGCCTGCGACGCCAAGGTGATGGTCGACACCAACAGCACGGCCGCCGCCGCGCAGGCCCTGTCCGCGGCCGGCGGGCACGGCACCGCGGTCACGAAGGCGGTGAGCTGGCTGAGGTCCGTCCAGAACGAGGACGGCGGCTGGGGCTATACGCCCGGCGGGGCCAGTGACGCCAACTCGACGTCGGTGGTGATCGGCGCGCTGAAGGCCTCCGGTGACGACCCTGCCAAGACCCTCAAGGGCGGCAGGTCGCCGTACGACGCCCTGCTGAAGCTGTCCCTGCCGTGTGCAGACGGGGGCGCCTTCGCCTACCAGCCGGACAAGAAGGGCAAGCTCAGGGCCAACGCGGATGCGACGGCGGCGGCTGTCGTCGCCGCGCGCGGCACGGGCCTCTCGACGGCGAGGGCCGCCACCAAGGGGGAGACCACCTGTGCCGACGCACCGCATCTCTCCCCCGCGCGGGCCGCGGCCAACGGCGCCTCCTTCCTCGCCGGGGCGGTCGCGAAGGGCGGCTACCTGAAGTCCGTCCTGCCCGGCGCCGAGGACCAGCCCGACTACGGCAACACGGCGGACGCGGTCGTCGCCCTCGCCGTCCAGGGCGGTCCCGGGGCCGCGCGCGAACCCCTGGCCTGGCTGGAGCGGAACTCCGCCAAGTGGGCCGAGCAGAACGGCCCGGCGGCATACGCCCAGCTGATCCTCGCCGCCGAGGCGGGCGGCGCCGACCCGAGCGACTTCGGCGGCACGGACCTGGTCGAGCGGCTGACCGCGACGGGCCCGGCGCCGGTCGCCGCGTCGTCCCAGGACGACTCCGGCACCTCCGTGTGGTGGGTGGTCGGCGCGGGTCTCGCCGCCGGCGCGGGCATCGGCTTCCTGCTCAGCACCCGCAACAAGAGGAAGCGGCCGTGACCCGGCGGGCACTCCTGCTCTCCCTCCTCTCGGGCCTCCTCCTGGCCACCGCGAGCCCGGCCCACGCCGCCGGATACCGCTACTGGTCCTTCTGGGACCGCACCGGCACGACCTGGACGTACGCCACCCAGGGCCCCTCGACCGCGGTCCCCTCCGACGGCGACGTCCAGGGCTTCCGCTTCGCGGTGAGCGAGGACTCGGCGGACGCGGACAAGCCCCGCGGGACGGCGTCGTTCACGGCGATCTGCGGGGACACGGCGACGCGGGACGGCCGTAAGCGCGTGGCGCTGGTCATCGACTTCGGTACGGCCCCGGACGCCCCGTCCGGTGAGAGGCCCCCGGCGAGCCGCACCGCGTGCGCGGTGGTACCCCGCGACGCGACCACGGCGGAAGCCCTGGCGACGGTGGCCAGGCCGCTCCGCTACAACACCAACGCCCTGCTGTGCGCGATCGCGGGATACCCGGAGACGGGGTGCGGCGAGCAGGTGGCGGGGAAGAACACGGCCCCGGAGGACAGCGGGTCGGACGGCGGTCCGTCCGTGGGCCTGTTCGCGGGTCTGGCTGCGATCGCCGTGCTGGGAGCGGCGGCGGTGTGGCGCACGAGGCGGCGCGGGAATGCCGCGTAGCTCACCCGTCCGGCCCGTCCAGCCCGTGCCCCTGCATCCCGGCGCCTGGTGGCTGTGGTCCCTCTCCCTCGGGATAGCGGCCACCCGCACCACCAACCCCCTCCTCCTGACCCTCCTCGTCGTCACCTCGGCCTACGTGGTGGCGACCTGCCGCCGGAACACCCCCTGGGCCCGCTCGTACGCCGCGTTCCTCAAACTCGGCCTCGCCGTCCTCCTCGTCCGTCTCCTCTTCACGATCGTCCTCGGCTCCCCCGTTCCCGGCACCCATGTGCTCGTCGCCCTCCCCGAACTCCCGCTCCCCGACTGGGCCCAGGGCATCCGCCTGGGCGGCCGGGTCACCGCTGAGTCCCTCGTCTTCGCCCTCTACGACGGCCTCAAGCTGGCCACCCTCCTCGTCTGCGTGGGCGCGGCGAACGCCCTCGCCAACCCGCACCGGCTCCTCAAGTCCCTGCCCGGCGCCCTCTACGAACTCGGCGTGGCCGTGGTGGTGGCCCTGACCTTCGCCCCGCATCTCATCGCCGACGTCCAGCGCCTGCGCGCCGCCCGCCGCCTGAGAGGCCGCCCGGACACCGGCCTGCGCGGCCTCCTCCAGGTCGGGCTCCCGGTCCTGGAGGGCGCGTTGGAACGCTCGGTCGCCCTCGCCGCGGCCATGGACGCCCGCGGCTACGGCCGTACGGCCGAGGTGCCGCCCGGAGTCCGCCGTACGACCACCGCGCTCACCCTCGGCGGTCTGCTCGGCGTCTGCGCGGGAACGTACGGACTGCTCACCGCCGAGGGCGGCACGTACGGCATTCCCGTCCTCCTCGCCGGTCTCACCGCCGCCCTCGCGGGGCTGCGTCTGGGCGGCCGCCGCACCCCGCGCACCCGTTACCGTCCGGACCGCTGGACCGCCCGCTCCCTCCTGGTCGCCGGTTCCGGCGCGGCCGTGGCGGCCGGGATGTTCCTCGCGAGCGCCACCGATCCGGCCGCCCTGGACCCCGGTGTGGTGCCGCTGGTCGCGCCCGCCCTCCCTCTCTGGCCGGCTGCGGCGGTCCTCCTGGGCCTCCTGCCGGCCTTCCTCGCCCCTGCCCCTGCCCCCGCCCCCGCCCCCAAGGAGCCGTCGTCGTGATCCGCTTCGAGGATGTCTGGGTGACGTACGACGGGGCGCCCGAACCGACCGTCCAGGGCGTCGACTTCGAGGTGCCGGAGGGTGAGCTCGTGCTGCTCGTCGGCCCGTCCGGGGTCGGCAAGTCCACGATCCTCGGCGCGGTCAGCGGGCTCGTCCCGCACTTCACCGGCGGCACCCTGCGCGGCCGGGTCACGGTGGCCGGCCGCGACACCCGCACCCACAAGCCCCGCGAACTCGCCGACGTGGTCGGCACGGTGGGCCAGGACCCGCTGTCCCACTTCGTGACGGACACCGTGGAGGACGAACTCGCCTACGGTATGGAGTCGTTGGGGCTGCAGCCGGCGGTGATGCGCCGGCGGGTGGAGGAGACCCTGGACCTGCTGGGCCTGGCTCCCCTGCGCGACCGTCCGCTGGCCACGCTCTCCGGCGGCCAGCAGCAACGCGTGGCGATCGGCTCGGTCCTCACCCCGCACCCCCGGGTCCTGGTCCTGGACGAACCGACCTCGGCCCTGGACCCCGCGGCGGCGGAGGAGGTCCTCGCCGTCCTCCAACGCCTGGTCCACGACCTCGGCACGACGGTCCTCATGGCCGAACACCGTCTGGAACGCGTCATCCAGTACGCCGACCAGGTGGCCCTCCTCCCGGCGCCGGGCGCACGCCTGCTCCTGGGCGCCCCCGCGGAGATGATGGCCGTGTCCCCGGTGTATCCGCCGGTGGTGGACCTGGGGCGGCTGGCGGGCTGGTCCCCGCTACCCCTGACGGTCCGCAACGCCCGCCGCCAGGCAGGACCTCTACGAGACCGACTCGCCGCACAGGCACCCGCAGCCGCCGACGGCGAGACCGCCCCACAGGAGCACCGGGTCCGCCGGTTCACCCGCCGCAAGCACCCCACCCCTGTCACCACGCCCCAGGTCGCCGACGTCACCGCCCTCTCCGTCCGCCGCGCCCACATCCGAGCCCTGAACCACATCGACCTCACCGTCCGCCCCGGCGAGACCATCGCCCTCATGGGCCGCAACGGCGCCGGAAAGTCCACGCTCCTCAACACCCTGGTCGGCCTCGTGGAGCCCTCCGCGGGCACTGTCCTCGTCGGCGGCGCCCAGCCCCACCGCACCGCCCCGCGTGACCTCGTGCGCCGAGCGGGCCTCGTCCCCCAGGAGCCCCGGGACCTCCTGTACGCCGACACGGTCGCCGCGGAGTGCCGGGCCGCCGACCAGGACGCCGGCGCGGCACCCGGCACCTGCCGCGCCCTGGTCGACGAGCTCCTGCCGGGCGTGACCGACGACACCCACCCGCGCGACCTCTCCGAGGGCCAGCGGCTCGCTCTGGCCCTCGCCGTGGTCCTGGCCGCCCGCCCGCCCCTCCTGCTGCTCGACGAGCCGACCCGTGGCCTGGACTACGCGGCCAAGGCCCGCCTGGTCCACCTGCTGCGGGAACTCGCCGCCACCGGTCACGCGATCATGCTGGCCACGCACGACGTGGAGCTCGCCGCCGAACTCGCCCACCGGGTGGTCCTGCTGGCCGAGGGCGAGGTGATCGCCGACGGCCCGGCGACGGACGTGATCACGTCCTCCCCCTCCTTCGCCCCGCAGGTCAGCAAGATCCTCGCCCCTCAGCGGTGGCTCACGGTCGCCGAGGTGAGGAAGGCCCTGTCATGAGCCGGGACCCTGAACTGACCCGATCCCCTGCCACGGCCCACCCCCCTGTCACGACCCGAGCCGTCCCCCTCGGTCCCCGCTCCCTCCTCACCCTCGCCCTGGTCAGCGCCGTGGGTGTCGTCGCCTTCGGGTGGCCCTTCCTCGCCCCGCCCACCTCCCAGGTCGGCACCCACACCCAGGACGCCCCCTGGCTCTTCGCCGGACTGCTCGTCCTCCTCGTCGCGGTGGTCGCCGCGGCGCTCGCGGAGTCGGGGCTCGGCCCCAAGGCCGTGGCGATGCTCGGCGTACTCGCCGCAACCGGGGCCGCACTCAGACCGATCGGCGCCGGCACCGCCGGCATCGAGCCGATGTTCTTCCTGATGGTGCTCAGCGGCCGGATCCTCGGCCCGGGCTTCGGCTTCGTGCTCGGCAACGTCACGATGTTCGCGTCCGCCCTGCTCACGGGTGGGGTGGGGCCGTGGATGCCGTTCCAGATGCTGGCGATGGGCTGGTTCACGATGGGCGCGGGCCTGCTGCCGGTGCCCGCCCGCGCGCGGGCCCGTACGGAGGTCCGGCTGCTGGCCGCCTACGGCTTCCTCGCCGCCTTCGCCTACGGCACCGCGATGAACATGGCCGGCTGGCCCTTCATGGGCGCCCTCGCCTCGGACATCGCCTTCGACCCGCATGCCGGTGTCCCCGCCAACCTGGCGCGTTTCGTCGCCTACTGCCTGGCCACGTCGCTCGGCTGGGACCTGGGCCGGGCCCTGGTCACCGTCGTGCTGACACTCACCCTCGGCCCGGCCCTCCTGAGGGGGCTGCGCCGGGCCACCCGTCGTGCGGCCTTCGAGGCCCAGGTCACATTCGAGGCGCCCGAGCGGTGAGGCGCCCCACATGACCCAGCTCACCTACTAACCGGAACAGTAGGAACAATTCCGACATAACACCCAACCCGTACCCCCGCTGACCTGCGCTTTGAGAGCCGGGTCACACAGATGGGGCGTACCGGCAATTCGGCCACAACTAGTAAAAGGGGTCATTGCGGACGCCTGCCGAGCCTGTTTCTGTAGACGACGTCGCACGGCGCCGACAAGCCCACGGGCCTCGGCGCCGACGCATGTCCCCCGGGACCGCGAGCGGCACCACCGTCCCCGAAGAAAAGGTTCTCCGTGTCCGTCTCCCGTATCGCCCGCCGCATCTCTTCCCCGAAGAAGGCCATCACCACCGTCGCGATGGCCGCCGCCACCGCCGGCCTGGTCCTGACCGCGGCGCCGGCCCAGGCGGCCACGACCAGCTCGTCCGCCCAGGCCAAGGCCATCGCGCACAAGATGATCCCGAACGCCGCGCAGTACAACGCGTTCAGCAGGATCGTCGAGCACGAGAGCGGCTGGGACGTCAACGCCACGAACTCCTCCTCCGGCGCCTACGGCCTGGTCCAGGCCCTGCCCGGCTCCAAGATGGCCTCCGTCGGCTCCGACTGGAAGTCCAACGCCAGGACCCAGATCAAGTGGGGCCTGGACTACATGAACTCCCGCTACGGCAGCCCTACCGCCGCCTGGGCCTTCTGGCAGTCCAACGGCTGGTACTGAGCCGCCGCGCATCACCCCCGGACGCCGTCGAAGAACCGCACCACCTGCGGGGCCGACACGGCGAGGGAGCCGAAGTGATCCACGGCTCCCTGCTCGACCACCCGCACCCTCGCTCCCTGACCTGCGAGGGTGCGGGCGCATGTCCGGGTGTTGCCGATGGGTACGTCGGTGTCACCGTCAGCGGCGTACAGCCGCACCGGCACGTCCGGCTTCCAGTCGCAGGTGTGGTCGGCGGCGCGGATCGCGTCCAGCACGGCGCCGGACGGGTGCCGCAGACGCTCATGGAAGGTGGGCGTGAGCAGCTGCTTCACCGAGGGCGCGAGCGCCTTGAGAATGTCCTCCTGCTCGTGGGTTCCGTCGAAGAGACCCTCGACCCGGCTCGCATAGGGCGCCCGGAAGACCTCGGACGGGTCCTTGTACAGGGGGTGCAGACGGTTCTGCGCGACCAGCCAGTAGGAGATGTAGAGGACCCCGCTGACGTCGTTGACCCGGCCGTCGAACAGCGCGGGCATCTCCTGGCCCTCGCCGTCGTACGGGCCGCTGACGGGTGCCAGTGCCGTCAGCCGGAAGTGCCGGTCGGCGCCCGCGTCCAGCGCCTTCCCGAGCGCCATCGCGACCTGGCCGCCCTGTGAGAAGCCCGTCACGTACACGTCCCCGGTGAGCGGACGCCCGAGCCGGTCCGCGGCCGTCCGGGCGGCGCGCAGCATGTCGAGGGAGGCGCTCACCGACGAGGCGGTGTCCATGTACGGGTGCCGGCCCGGGCCCCTGCCGAGGCCGAGATAGTCGGGGGCGGCCACGGCCCGGCCCGCGCAGGCGTTCAGATACGACGGCACCCGCCCGAAGTCCTCGCTCGCCGAGGGCGCGTAGTCGCGGTGGACCATCGTGCCGTGGGTGTCGGAGACCAGGTCGAGGCGGTGGCCGCCGCCCTTGGGAAGCGTCAGCAGCCCGGTCGCGGTGGTGGGCCCGCCGTGCGGATCGATGGTCCGGTACGTCAGCCGGTAGGCCCGTACGCCGTACCGCACGGAGTCGGTGGCGACGTCCTGTCCGTCCAGGAACGTCCGGACGGCCCCCGCGTCCCGGTCGGCGACCGGGGTGACGGCTACCAGGTCACCGCGCCCGGCCTGCTGCGTCCGCCCGGCCTGCTGCGTCCGCTCATCGGCGGCCGCTGCCGCCGGGACCGCCGCGAGCCCGGCGAGCAGCAGGGCCGCCGCTGCGGCGAGCCCCTTCCGCGTGCGCCGACTCGCCCTTGTTCCGAAGGATGTGCGCGTCTCATCACTCATGTCCTGGACGCTACGGACGCGCGGGTCGCCCCGACATCCGAGAATCCCCCGCAACCGTGGTGGACTTGGGTGCACCCCATCCGTCCGGCCGTCCGGAGAACCGATGAGCGAACAGAGCGGCACCGACACGAAGACGGCAGGCGATCCCGAGGCGCGCGGGCTGCGTCTGGTGGCCGTGCTGCTGGGGCTGACGGTGGTCAGCGGGCTGATCGACGCCGTCAGCTATCTCGGCCTCGAACACGTCTTCACGGCGAACATGACCGGCAACGTGGTCGTGCTCGGGTTCGCCGCGGCCGGGGCGCCCGGCTTCTCGGTGGAGCACACGCTGACCTCGCTGGCGTCGTTCGTGGTGGGCGCGGTGGCGGGTGGCCGGATCGCCGCACGGCTCGGCTCCGGCTCTCGGCGCACCTGGGCCCGGCTCACGCTCGCCGCCGAGGCGGTGCTCCTGGGGGTGTCGGCCGTGGTCGCCTTCGCCGCGCCCGGCGCCACGGCCACCGCCTACACCCTCATCGCCGTCACGGCCTTCGCCATGGGCCTGCGCAACGCCACGGTCCGCAGGCTCGGCGTCCCTGACCTGACGACGACCGTGCTGACCATGACGCTGACCGGCCTCGCCGCCGACTCCCGGGCCGGCGGCGGCCCCGGCACCCGCTCCCCCCGCCGTACGGCCTCCGTGGTCGCGATGGTCGCCGGGGCCGCGCTGGGCGCGTGGCTGGTGCTCCACCACGGCCTCGGGATTCCGCTGGCGATCGCGGCGGGCCTTGTGGCCCTGCTGGCGGTGGCCGCCTCGGGGCGCGAGTGAGCCCCTTCTTCTCGCGAGCTACTTGGCCAGGAAGGCCAGCAGCGCCGAGGTGACCTCCTCCGCGTGGGTCCACAGCAGGCCGTGCGGGGCGCCCTCGATCTCGACGTACTCGGCGGAGGGCAGCAGCGCGTGGAAGGGCCGGCCGGTCGCGTCGATCGGCAGGATGCGGTCGCCGGTGCCGTGCAGGATCAGCGCCGGTACGTCGATCTTCGCCACGTCCGCGCGGAAGTCGGTGATCCAGGTCGGCACGCAGGCCACCGACGCGTGCGCCGAGGCACCCGCGGCCACGTTCCAGCTGCCCCGCACGGCCGCCTCGCTGATCCGGCTGCCGAGCGTCTCGTCCAGGTTGTAGAAGTCCTGGTAGAAGGCGTCGAAGTAGGCGTACCGGTCCTTGGTGACGGCCTCCAGGATGCCGTCGAACACCGACTGGTCCACGCCGGTCGGGTTGTCGTCGGTCTTCAGCAGGAAGGGCTCCAGGGAGGCCAGGAAGGCCGCCTTCGCGACCCGGCCCGAGCCGTACGTGCCCAGGTAGCGGCCCACTTCGCCGGTCCCCATCGAGAAGCCGACGAGCACCGCGTCGGTCAGGTCCAGGGTCGTGAGCACCTTGTCGAGGTCGGCGGCGAAGGTGTCGTAGTCGTAGCCGGTGGTCGGCTGCGAGGAGCGGCCGAAGCCGCGGCGGTCGTAGGTGATGACCCGGTGGCCGGCCTCCAGGAGGGCGGGCAGCTGCTTCTCCCAGGAGTGGCCGTCGAGCGGGTAGCCGTGGATCAGCACGACGGGCTGCCCGGTGCCGTGGTCCTCGTAGTAGAGCTCGATCGGCGCGCTGTTCTCTTCGCCAACGGTGATGTAGGGCATGTCGGTTCGTCCTCTCGAAATGGAGTCTCCAGCTCACCACGGGTCGCCGGAGGCCACCAGGCAGAAGTGCAGGCGGAAGTAGAGAGCGCTTGTTCTAATTGTCATGATGACCAGTCACACATCTCCCCCCGCGACCCCCTTCGGCGGCACGCTCCGCTCCCTGCGCCGGGCCGCCGGGCTGACCCTGGAGGAACTCTCCGAAGCCTCCGGAGTCAGCGTCCGCGCCCTCGGCGACCTGGAGCGCGGTCGCAGCCGCGGTCCGCAGCGCCGTACCGTCGACGCCCTCGCCGCCGCGCTCGGGCTCGACGACGAGCAGCGCGAGCGCGTACAGCGGCTGGCCGACGCCGGCCGGGAACGCGGCGCGGCGCCGACGCCGCCGTACCTCCTGCGGACCGTCCCGGACTTCACCGGCCGGGAGCAGGAGCTGGCGGAGCTGGAGTCCCTGGCCACCGGCACACGCACGCGTGCGGCGGTGCTCTTCGGGCCGGGCGGGCAGGGCAAGACGACCCTCGCGGCAGAAGCGGTACGACGCCTGTCCGGCGCCTTCCCGGACGGCTGCGTCTGTGTCCAGCTGCACGGCATGAGCGACTCCCCGCTGCCGGCCGCCGAGGCGCTGGTCCTCCTGCTGACGGCTCTGGGGCACTCCCCGGACCGGATCCCGGTGGACCCCGTCGCCCGCGAAGCCGTCTACCGGTCCGCGCTCGCGGGCCGGCGGGCCCTGGTCGTCCTCGACGACGCGGCCGACGAGAGCCGGACCAGGCCGCTGCTGCCGGACGCCGAGGGCAGTTTCGTGCTGGTCACCAGCAGGCGTCCGCTGGCCGGTCTCGAAGGCGTCCGGCGGATCAGGCTCGGCGGGCTCAGCGGCGGCGAGTCGACGAGGCTGCTGGGACGGATCCTCGGCACCCCGCGCACCGACGGCCAGTCCGAGGCGATCACCCGGCTGACCGAGCTGTGCGGCCACCTCCCGCTGGCCCTGCGGATCGTCGGCA
This sequence comes from Streptomyces sp. NPDC058307, assembly GCF_042880295.1. NCBI lineage: Bacteria > Bacillati > Actinomycetota > Actinomycetes > Kitasatosporales > Streptomycetaceae > Streptomyces > Streptomyces sp. NPDC058307. Next base: position 14,592 of record NZ_JBHVYZ010000039.1, on the reverse strand, counting down.
ACCGCCTCTCTAGCCGCCCGAGTTGGACCCCGGCCCGGCTCGTGGACCACCTCACCGACGAGGGACGCCGCCTGAACGGCCTGGTGGCCGGCGACCTCGCCGTACGCAGCGCCCTGGCCCTCTCCTACGGCCAGCTCACGCCGCCGCACCAGCGGTTGCTGCGCCGCCTCTCCCTCCTCCCCGGCCACGGCACCGGCCCCGACCTCGCCGCCGTCCTGGCCGGCGAGGACCCGCTCACCACCGAGGACTCCCTCGACCTGCTGGTCGACCGGGGCCTGCTGGAGGAGACCGCACCCGGCCGGTACGCCCTGCACGATCTCGTACGGCTCTTCGCGCGGGAGCGGTTTCGGGACGAGGAGGAAGCCGCACTGTCGGTGCAACTCCGGACGGCGGACTGGCTGTTGCGCTCGGCCTCGACGGCGGGCCGCCTGTTCGAGGCGCCGGGCGCGCCGGAGCCGTGGGCGGGCGAACCCGCCCCCTTCAGCCCCGGTTCCGCCGACGAGGCCGAGGAGTGGCTGACCGTCGAACGCGCCCACTGGGCGGGCGCGCTGCCGGTGATGTTCGCGGCGGGCCGGCACGCGGAGATCCTCCACACCTCGCGCACCCTGTACTGGTTCTCCGACCGCTGGCCCGAGTGGCCCGAGTGGCGGACCCTCTTCTCCCACGGCGCCCGGTCCGCGGCCGCCCTCGGGGACCGCGCGGCCGAGGCCCACCAGCTCAACTGCCTCGCCTGGGCCCACTCGGTCGGCGCCTACCAGTACGAGCCGGCCGAGCAACTCGCCCGGCAGGCCCTGGAGTTGGCGTCGGAGGCCGGTGATCTCGACCAGCAGGCCTGGGCGTGGACGTACATCAGCGGGGCCTATATGGGTCTGGCCCGGCACGCGGAGGCGGCGGAGGCGGCCGACCGGGCCACCCGGCTCTTCGAGACCACCGGGGACTCCACCGGCAAGGCGGTCTCCCAGCGGGTCCTCGGCACCGCGCTGCGCGAGTCCGGCCGTGCCGAGGAGGCGCTCGCCCTGCACCGGGCCCTGCTCGGCACCCGGGCCGGTGACGTTCCCGGCCTGAACGAGTTCGTCGCGGCCCTCCTGCGCTGCGAGACGGCCAATGACCTGCTGGCCCTGGAACGCTGGTCCGAGGCCGCGGCGGCCTTCCGGGTGGTCGGCACACCGTCCGCCCACGCCGGCACCGACCGCCTCCGGGCCGACACCTCCCTCGGCCTGGCCACGGCCCTGGAACACTGCGGCGACCTCACCCAGGCCCACGAGCACTACGTCCGAGCCCGCGACCTGTTCACGGAGTTCGGCGACACGGCCTCCGCGGCGGAGGCCACAGCCGGGATCGAGCGCCTCGGGTACAGCGGTTGAGCAGGAGGTGTTCTCCCGTCCCGCTGCACCCTCACCCCAGGTCGACCTCCACCCGATGGTCCGGCCGCCCGTCCTTCGCCAGCATCGAGTGCGTCCCGGCGACCGCCCGGTACAGCCGCATACCCGAGTCGCCCCGCACGTCGTCGAGGGTCCAGACCCGTCCGCCGTGCAGGAGGGACCGCCGGGAGAAGACCTCCAGCGCCC
>NZ_JBHVYZ010000039.1:0-12924 GCF_042880295.1 Streptomyces sp. NPDC058307 | reverse complement strand
TCCAGCGCCCACTCGAACACACTGCGCCCGGCCCCCACCGCCTGCCCGGGGAACTCGGCCTCCACGTCCCATTCGCCGACCAGAACTCCGAGCCGTTCCAGAGCTTCCTGCCGTGCTGTCGCGCCCATCGCGAACACCCTCGGACTGAGGACCGCGTCGGCGGGCCAAAGTCATCGGTGGGTCCCCAGAGGCCGTCGACCGGGCTGGGTGGGGTGGGGGCTTGTGGCCTCGTGTCGGGTCGAAGGGGTACGCGTCGGACACCTACGGAAGGCCCTCTGCCATGTCGCATTCATGGGGCCCGCATTCGAACCAGACAACCTTGCCCCCACCCGATCTCGGCCCCACGCCCCACTTGTCCACGATGGCGTCCAGCAGCAGGAGTCCGCGGCCGTGTTCGGCCTCCGCGTCCGACCCGGCGGCAGGAAGCGGGAGTTGGGGCGCCCCGTCCGCGACCTCCACCCGGACGCCGGTCTCCAGCCGCAGCACCAGCACCACACACCGGCGGTCCGGAACATGGCGTACGACATTGGCGACCAGCTCCGTCACACCGAGCTCGGCGGCGTCGCACAGCGGGGACAGCCCCCACTCGTCCAGCAGCGAGCGGACGATCCGGCGGATGTGGCGGGCGGAGTGTTCGCCCGCGGTGAGCGACAGGCGCCACTGGGGAATGTAGGAGTTCACGGGACGAGCGTGACCTCGCATGACTACGCTGGGCTATCGAACGGACACAACTGGTTGGGCCGTGGACCCAGTTACCCGAGAGGGGACCCCGCGTGACCGGCATTCACTCCCTCGACCCCGGCGCCTCGCCCGGCGACTACTACGGTTTCGAGCTGCGCCGACTCCGAGAAGCGGCCCACCTGACCCAGCGTCAACTGGGCGACATCCTCAGCTACACCGGCTCACTGGTCGGCCAGATCGAGACGGCGAGGAAGGTCCCGACACCGGAGTTCAGCGAACGGGCGGACGCGGCGCTGGGGTCGGACGGGTTGCTGACCCGGCTGGTGGATCTGGTGCTGCGCAGTCAACTGCCGACCTGGTTTCAGCAGGTTGCGGAACTCCAGGCACGGGCCACCGAGATCGACTCTTTCGAGACCCACATGATCCACGGCCTCCTGCAGACCGAGGGTTACGCCCGTGCCGTGCTCGGCGTGCTCGACCAGACCAATCTGGACGACCGCACCGCCGTACGCCTGGCCCGCCGCAGCATCTTCGAGAAGGACGAACCACCGGTCTTCTGGGCCGTCATCAGTGAGGCAGCGCTGTACCAGGAGATCGGCGGCCCGGAAACCATGAAGCGCCAACTGGCTCATCTGTTGGCCTTCGAGAACAACCCCCGGATCAACATCCAGATCCTGCCGTTCTCTGCCGGAGCGCACACCGGACTACAGGGCGCTTTCGACCTCTACCGCTTCGCGAGCGACCCGAGCATCGTCTACACCGAGGGATACGGCAGCGGGCATCCGACCGCGAACCCGGACACCGTCAAGGACTGCTCACTCCGTTACGATCATCTCCAAGCCGCCGCGCTCTCCCTGAAGGAATCGGCGGGGCTGATTCGGCACGTGATGGAGGACCGCTATGGAAACCATCTGGCGTAAGTCGTCGTACAGCGGTGACCAGGGCGGCAACTGCGTAGAGGTCGCCGAAACCGCAACCGCCACCGTATCCGTCCGCGACTCCAAAACCCCGGCGGGACCGATCCTCACCGTCGCCCCCGCCGCCTTCACGACCTTCGTCAACTGGACGTCTACAACCGCTGAATGATCGTGCCGGTGGCCAACGCGCCCCCCGCGCACATCGTGATCAGCGCGAACTCCTTGTCCGTGCGCTCCAGTTCGTGAAGCGCAGTGGTGATGAGCCGTGCCCCCGTCGCCCCCACCGGGTGCCCGAGCGCGATCGCGCCGCCGTTGACGTTGACCTTCTCCAGGTCCTGTTCGAAGACCTGGGCCCAGCTGAGCACCACGGACGCGAAGGCCTCGTTGATCTCGACGAGGTCGATGTCCTTCAGGGACATGCCCGCCTTGCCGAGCACCGCACGGGTCGCGTCGATCGGACCGTCGAGGTGGAAGTGCGGGTCGGCGCCGACCAGCGCCTGGGCCACGATCCGCGCCCGCGGCCTCAGCTTCAGCGCCCGCGCCATCCGCTTCGACGCCCACATGATCGCCGCGGCGCCGTCGCTGATCTGGGAGGAGTTGCCCGCCGTATGGATGGCCGTGGGCATGACCGGCTTGAGCTTCGCCAGCGCCTCCATCGACGTGTCGCGCAGCCCCTCGTCCCGGTCGACCAGCCGCCACATGCCCTGCCCGGCCCGCTGTTCGTCCTCGGTCGTCGGTACCTGCACCGCGAACGTCTCCCGCTTGAAGCGCTCCTCGGACCAGGCGACGGCCGCCCGCTCCTGGGACAGCAGGCCGAGCGCGTCGACGTTCTCCCGGGTCAACTCCCGGCGCCGCGCGATCCGTTCGGCTGCCTCGAACTGGTTCGGCAGGTCGACGTTCCACTCGTCCGGGAACGGTTTCCCCGGCCCGTGCTTCGAGCCCGACCCCAGCGGCACCCGGGACATCGCCTCGACGCCGCAGCTGATGCCGACGTCGATGACCCCGGCCGCGATCATGTTGGCCACCATGTGCGAGGCCTGCTGCGAGGAGCCGCACTGACAGTCGACCGTCGTCGCCGCCGTCTCGTACGGCAGCCCGACGGTCAGCCAGGCGGTGCGCGCGGGGTTCATGGACTGTTCGCCGGCGTGGGTGACCGTGCCGCCGACGATCTGTTCCACCGCGTCGGCGGGGATGCCGGCGCGGCCGAGGAGCTCACGGTAGGTCTCGCCCAGCAGATAGGCGGGATGCAGATTGGCGAGCGCGCCGCCGCGCCTGCCGATGGGGGTACGGACGGCTTCGACGATCACGGGTTCGGCGGCCATGGGTGCGGGTCCTCTCCTCCGAACGGATCCAGGGAAGTTCCGTAGAACACACGCAGAACTTGGCAGAACTAGTACGTGTTCTACTTCGCGCTGCTCTGCAGTCTGCGGACGGGCCGCCCGCCACCGCAAGGGTCGTGCACACAATTGAGGGCCCCGTGCCCCTTGCCTCTTGTAGAACCCGTTACTACCTTCACGGCAGCTCTGTTCCTGATGGGCCGTCAGAAAGCTGTCGAACGGCTGGAGTGAGTTGCCGATGTCGTGTCCAGCGCTTCCCGACGGGTTCGACTTCACCGACCCCGACCTGCTGCAAAGTCGCGTACCGCTGCCGGAGTTCGCCGAACTGCGCCGGGCCGAACCGGTGCGCTGGATCCCCCAGCCGGCCAATGTCGCCGGTTTCCAGGACGAGGGTTACTGGGCGGTCACCCGGCACGCGGACGTCAAGTACGTCTCCACCCACCCGGAGATCTTCTCGTCGTATCTCAACACGGCGATCATCCGCTTCAACGAACGCATCCACCGCGACGCGATCGACGCGCAGCGCCTGATCCTGCTCAACATGGACCCGCCGGAGCACACCAGGGTCCGCGGGATCGTCCAACGGGTGTTCACTCCCCGGGCCATCCGCGCCCTGGAGGAACGCCTGCGCAACCGCGCCCACGCGATCGTGGAGACCGCGCGCACGCTGCCCGGCGGCTCCTTCGACTTCGTCACCCAGGTCGCCTGCGAACTGCCCCTGCAGGCCATCGCCGAGCTCATCGGCATCCCGCAGGACGACCGGGCGAAGATCTTCGACTGGTCCAACAAGATGATCTCGTACGACGATCCGGAGTACGCGATCAGCGAGCAGGTCGGCCAGGAGTCGGCCATGGAGGTCATCGCCTACGCGATGAACATGGCGGCCGACCGCAAGCAGTGCCCGGCCAAGGACATCGTCACCACGCTGGTGGCCGCGGAGGACGAGGGCAACCTGAACTCCGACGAGTTCGGCTTCTTCGTGCTGATGCTGGCGGTCGCGGGCAACGAGACGACCCGCAACGCCATCACCCACGGCATGCACGCCTTCCTCACCCACCCCGACCAGTGGGAGCTCTACAAGGCCGAGCGTCCCTCGACGGCGGCGGAGGAGATCGTCCGCTGGGCCACCCCGGTCAACTCCTTCCAGCGCACGGCCACCCAGGACACGGAACTGGGCGGCAAGCAGATCAAGAAGGGCGACCGGGTGGGCATCTTCTACGCCGCCGCCAACCACGACCCCGAGGTCTTCGAGAACCCGGACGTCTTCGACATCACCCGCGATCCCAACCCCCACCTCGGCTTCGGCGGCGGAGGCCCGCACTACTGCCTCGGCAAGTCCCTCGCGGTCCTGGAGATCGACCTGATCTTCAACGCCATCGCCGACGCCATGCCCACCCTCCGCGCCTCCGGCGACCCCCGCCGCCTGCGCTCGGCGTGGATCAACGGCGTCAAGGAGCTCCAGGTCACCCTGGGTTGACCCTTGTCCCGGCACCCCGGGCCGACGGCTCCACGAGGCCGTCGGCCCGTTCTTCGTCACGCCGTGCCGCCACCGCGACCACCCGGGCCCGCGGCCCCTGGAAGAGATACGACAACCCGAACCCGCCCGCGACAACCGCCGCGCCCCCCACCGCGTCCAGCACCCAGTGGTTCCCGGTGGCCACGATCGCCGAGACGGTGAAGAACGGATGCAGCAGGCCCAGCCCCTTCATCCACCACCGGGGCGCCATGATCGCGATGACGACCCCGCACCACAAGGACCACCCGAAGTGCAGCGAGGGCATCGCCGCGTACTGGTTGGTCAGCGCGGTCAGGGTGCCGTAGTCCGGCTTGGAGAAGTCCTGCACCCCGTGCACGGTGTCGATGATCCCCAGCGCCGGCATCAGGCGCGGCGGGGCGAGCGGGTAGAGCCAGAACCCGACGAGGGCCAGCAGGGTCGCGAACCCGAGCGAGGCCCGGGCCCACCGGTAGTCCACCGGCCGCCGCCAGTACAGGACGGCCAGCACGCTCAGCGGGACCACGAAGTGGAAGGACTCGTAGTAGAAGTCGAAGAAGTTGCGCAGCCAGTCGACCTTGACGACCGTGTGGTTGACCCAGTGCTCGATGTCGATGTGCAGCAGGCGCTCCAGATCGAAGATCTGCTGCCCGTGCTTCTCGGCGGTGGCCCGCCCCGCGGGGTTGGTGCCGCCAGTCGCAGCGAGTCGGACCTGCTGGTAGGCGGCGTAGGTGACACGGAGCAACAGCAGTTCGAGGAGGAGATTGGGCCGGGTCAGCACCCGCCGCAGGAACGGCAGCAGCGGCACGTGCCGGAACCGCGTGGGTACCGGCGCGGCAGACTCCGTGGGGATCGGCGCCTGGTAGTGGGGCGAGGTGCGCGACAGGAAGGGGATCACCGTGGCGGCGGCGAGCGCGGCCAGCAGCACCAGGTTGTCGCGCAGGGGGTACAGCGTCGCGATGTGCGGCAGCAGCATCGTCGTCGGCAGGGTCATCACCACGATGACGGCGACCGGCCACACGTACCGGTCGGAGGCCCGCTTGCCGACCCGCCCGACGACCGCGAGCAGCACCCACAGCAGCTGGTGCTGCCAGGTGGTCGGTGAGACGGCGATCGCCGCGCAGCCGGTGATCGCGACGGCGAGCAGCAGCTGGCCGTCGCGGGCGAAGCGCACGGCTCGGCGCACGCCCAGCGCGGCGACGGCCGCGCCGAGCGCCAGGAAGAGGGAGATCTCCAGCGGCCCTGTCATGCCCTGACGCAGCAGCAGGCCGTGCAGGGACTGGTTGGCGAGGTCGTCGGCGGGACCCCCGAGACCGGTGCCGGCGATGTGGTGCACCCAGTAGGTGTACGAGTCGTGCGGCAGCGCGGCCCAGGCGAGCGCGGTGCCTGCGGCGAAGGTCGCGGCCGAGGTGAGGGCGCCCCGGCGGCGGCCGGTGCACCAGAGCAGGGCCGCGAAGAGCAGGACCGTGGGCTGGAGGGCGGCGGCGAGTCCGACGAGCAGTCCGCTGGCCCGCTCGCCCCGGACGGCGAAGCAGGCGACCAGGACCAGCAGGACCGGGATGATGCTGGTCTGCCCGAGGTAGAGCGTGTTGCGCACGGGCAGCGACAGCATGAGGAGGCTGATCGCGACCGGCGCGGCGAGCAGGGCGGTGCGGCGGCCGACCGGCTGGGGCAGGGCGCGGGCGGCGACGAGACCGAGGGCGACGACCAGGAGCAGGGTGCCGAAGGTCCACCCCCAGCCGAGGGCCTGTTCGGCGGCCCGGGTGAGCGGCTTGAGGACGAGTCCCCCGAACGGCGTACCGGTGAACTGCGTCGAGTCGTACAGCGAGCCCTTCACATGCAGGACGCCGTCCGGGCCGACCCAGGTCTCCAGGTCCGTCAGCCGCTCGCCTCTGGGGGTACGGAGGACGACGGCCACCTCTCGTACGGCGAGGACGGCCGCCACCAGCCACAGGGCGAGCCTGGCCGCGCGCAGCCGCGCCTGGACCTCGGTGGTCCCACTGTGCTCCGCATTCGCCACGCCTCGCGGCCTCGCAATCCGGTCGTGCCGTGCGTCCGAGAGGAAGCAGGCAACCCCGTCTTCACCTGACGTCCCTTTTGTCCGGATGACGATAGTCCGCCACGAGTGCCGCCGGGCGGCCACGGCGCGAGATGGATCACATGCGCACAGGGAAGGCGCCTTCCTGACCAGCCACGGGGTACCTGCATACAGCACATTTACGTACGTTCTGCGACCGGACTTGAGCACTACGTGCACCCGGCAAGTCCACCTATGGTCGCTTTTTGCCCTTGTCCCCGTCGAAAGGCAGGCGAGCGAAGTTTTGCCGAGCGCCCCCGCCCTCAGTCACCCCGCCCCCGCGCCTCGCGATTCCGACACGCCCGAGGCGGTCGCCGTCGACCCGGCCCTCGTGAGGCGTGCCGTGAAGGCCGCCGCGCTGGGCAACGCCATGGAGTGGTTCGACTTCGGCGTCTACAGCTACATTGCCGTCACTCTGGGCAAGGTCTTCTTCCCGTCCGGCAATCCGACCGCCCAGCTCCTGTCGACGTTCGGCGCCTTCGCCGCGGCCTTCCTGGTCCGCCCGCTCGGCGGCCTGGTCTTCGGCCCGCTGGGCGACCGGGTGGGCCGCCAGAAGGTCCTCGCCGTGACCATGATCATGATGGCGGCCGGCACCTTCGCCATCGGCCTGATCCCGTCGTACGCCACGATCGGCGTCGGCGCCCCGCTGCTGCTCCTGGCCGCCCGCCTGGTCCAGGGCTTCTCGACCGGCGGCGAGTACGCGGGCGCGTCCACCTTCATCGCCGAGTACGCGCCCGACAAGAAGCGCGGCTTCCTCGGCAGCTGGCTGGAGTTCGGCACGCTCGCCGGCTACATCGCGGGCGCCGGTCTGGTCACGCTGATGACGGCCCTGCTGTCCACCGAGGACCTGGTGTCCTGGGGCTGGCGGATCCCGTTCCTGATCGCGGGTCCGATGGGCGCCATCGGTCTCTATCTGCGGCTGCGCCTGGAGGAGACCCCGGCGTTCACGGCCGAGACCGAGAAGGCCGAGGCCGAACAGCCCGAGGCGGACCGCCGCAAGGTCCCGCTGCGCGAGATGCTCACCGGCCAGTGGCACGCCCTGCTGCTGTGCGTGGGCCTGGTCCTGGTCTTCAACGTCACCGACTACATGCTGCTGTCGTACATGCCGAGCTATCTGACCAGCGAGCTCAAGTACGACGAGACGCACGGTCTGCTGGTCGTCCTCGCCGTGATGGCGCTGATGATGGTCGTCCAGCCCTTCGCCGGCGCCCTGAGCGACCGCGTCGGCCGCCGCCCGGTGATCGCCGCGGGCTGCGCGGGCTTCCTGTTCCTGTCCGTGCCGGCCCTGCTGCTGATCCGTCAGGGCAGCCTGTTCGCGATCGCGCTCGGCATGGGCGCGCTGGGCCTGCTCCTGGTCTGCTTCACGGCGGCGATGCCGGCCGCCCTCCCGGCCCTCTTCCCGACCCGGGTGCGCTACGGCTCCCTCTCGGTCGGCTTCAACATCTCGGTGTCCCTCTTCGGCGGCACGACCCCGCTGGTGGTGACCGCGCTGATCGGCGCGACCGGGAACATGATGATGCCCGCCTACTACATGATGGGCGCGGCCGTGATCGGCGGTGTGGCGGTGTGGTTCATGACGGAGTCGGCGGGCCGTCCGCTGCCGGGCTCGCCGCCGCAGCGTTAATCGCTGACAGGGACCGGGTGCTGGACTATATTCGTTAGAGCAACTAGTTAGCTGCTCTAACTAGACCTAGGAAAGGCACAGGTGCATGAGCGAGTCGCAGCTCTGGGACGACGTCGACGACTACTTCACCACCCATCTGGCGCCCGAGGACGACGTACTCCGGGCGGCCTTGCGCGACAGCGAGGCCGCCGGCCTGCCGTCCATCGCCGTGACGGCACCGCAGGGCAAGCTCCTGCAGCTCCTGGCCCGGATCCAGGGCGCCCGTACGATCCTGGAGTTCGGCACGCTCGGCGGCTACAGCACGATCTGGCTGGCCCGCGCCCTGCCCGCCGACGGCCGTCTGGTCTCGCTGGAGTACAGCCCGGTCAACGCCGAGGTCGCGAACCGCAACATCGCCCGCGCGGGCCTCGACAAGATCGTCGAGGTGCGGGTCGGGCCCGCCCTGGAGTCGCTGCCCCTGCTGGCCGACGAGAACCCGCCCCCCTTCGACCTTGTCTTCATCGACGCCGACAAGGGCAACAACCCGCACTACGTGGAGTGGGCGCTCAAGCTCACCAGCGCGGGCAGCCTGATCGTGGTGGACAACGTCGTACGGGGGGGCCGGGTCGCCGACTCCGGCAGCTCCGCCCCCGACGTCCAGGGCACCCGCACCGCGCTCGAACTGATCGGACGGCACCCGAGGCTGAGCGCCACGGCGATCCAGACGGTCGGCAGCAAGGGCTACGACGGCTTCGCGCTGGCGCGTGTGCTGCCCTGACCCGGCCCGCTTCTCACACCTCGTGATAGAAGCCGACGTTGACGCTGCGCGGGGCGGTGCGGTCGCGGATGAGGATCTCACCGTTGCCGCCCCGGGGAAGCGTCACGGAGCCGCCGTAGACCAGCGGCTGCGCGTAGGCGCCGGCCACCAGTTGTACCTCGGACGAGGGATCGGGCTGCGAGCCCTGGAGCCAGGTCACCTGCCAGACGCCTTCGGGCCCGCACAGGAACTCCAGGTGCACCCGGGAGACGAACAGCCAGTCGTCGGGGGTCGCGAGCCGGCACACGGACTTGTCCCGGCCCACCCGCAGCACGGTGCCCGGGTCACTGGGCGCGTCGGCCATCTGCATGCCGGCCGTGGCACCCTCCTCCGCCGCGGTGACGACGGCCATGGTGAGTTCGAGCACGTGCGCTCCTTCTGAAAGGTTCCTTGCGCGGCAACCCCGTTGACCTGCCGCCGCCGCATGATAAATCGCCCGGCACGGCGGTGTCCGGCGCAAGCAACCCAAGACCGGCCCGCCACCCGACTCCGGGCGACAGGCCGGTCGTACATACGGACGACGGGTCAGCTGTGCAGCAACCGCTCCGTCAGCTCGCGGTAGTCCCGCAGGGCCAGCCGGAGTTGCTCGGTGTCGCCGGCGCCTACGCCCTTGTCCCGGCCGCCGTCGCCGGCCTGCCAGGAGTTGCGCAGGGTGCGCCGACGCTGCTTCACGGCTTCGGCGAACCGGGTGGCGACCTCCTCCAGCACCTGGTCGGCCTCCTCGACGGCGGACCGGGGTTCGTCCACGAACCCGGCGACGGCGTGCTGGAGCCGCGTGCTGAGCTTGTCGCTCTCGTCGTGCGGCAGCAGCCGGGCCTCGTGACCCGAGACTCCGCCCACACCCGGACCGACACCGCCGACGGCATCGGACCCGGCGCCGCGCTCCCGCTCCCGCTCCCGCGCCCGCTCGGTCTCGTGGCCGAGGCCGGAGGCCTTGTCGCGGTCGGTACGGTCGGTACGGTCGGCGCGGTCAGCGCGGCCGGCACGGTCGTCGGCCGAGTCACGACCGAAGCCACCCTGGTCACGGGACCGGTCACGGGACTGGTCACCGGAGCCGGTGTTGCCCGCCGGACGTCCGGCCACCGGGTCCAGATCCGGCGCTTCGGACTCGGTGGGAGTCACCAGGGGACTGTGCGACCCCGCGGGGTCGTCGGCGGTACCCCTGCCGATCTTCCCCTCCCCCCGGGTGCCGTCGGCGCCCGGCCTGCTTGTGGCATCCGTCATGTCACTCAACTCCCCTTCGCGTGACGCCTGTTGACTGCCCACGGCTGATGGCCCCGGCTGTCGCTGCGACCGTCGCGGGCCTGTCCGGCGCGCGTGTCGGACTCATGGGCGGGTGTCCGGGACTCCTCGCGGCTCCGCGCCGGGCCGACGAGGTCCTCGAAGAGGGCCCGCGCCTCGACCATGGCGGCGCGCATCTCCTCGGTGTCCGTCGTCCGGCCGTCGCCGTCCTGCCGGGCGTTGGTGCGGGCACTCGCCACCGCGTGCACCCGCCGGTAGCCGTGCACGTGGTGCGCGTGGTGCACGGACAGCGCGTTGAACTGTTCCTCGTACTGCCCGCCGTCCGGGAAGCCCCGGGCCTCGGCGAGTTCGGCGAGCAACCGGTCGGCCTCGGCGACGGCCTCCCGAGGGGAGTCGACGAAGCGTTCCTGGGCGGCCGTCCAGCGGTCCTCGTACCGCTGGCGCTCCGCCGGTTCGAGTGGCTGCTGGCGCAGGGATCCATGCCGCTCCACGCGCTCGGTGAGCTCACGTTCGGCGGCCTTCTCGTCCCCGTTGTGCCGGGCCACGGTCCGGTCGTATTCGGGCCCGAAGCGTCGCTTCAGGCCCCGGCCGTGCTGCGGACCCCGGCCACGCAAAGTCAGGACGGCCGCCACGATGAGGACGGCCGCCACGATCACGATCAGAGCGATGATCAGGCCAGTTGACATGAGTGTCGGGTTGCCTCGAACATTTTATTCAAACCGTCTCCGCATATGTGTACGCGACAATCAGGCCATGACCTGGACCGTCACTGCCGAACCTCCCGGCTCTCCCACCGCAGCGGCACTCTGGCGCGCGTACTACACGGAGGTCAGCGACCGCTACTACCTCCTGCACGAGAACCGCAGAACAGACCCGGCCGAGCTGGAAAGGGAGATGGCGAAAGGCACGGGCAGCGAACTCACCCCGCCGACAGGCCTGTTGCTGGTGGCCAGATACGCAGGGGAACCGGCCGGCACGGCGGGCATACGACTCCGCCCCGACGGGAGCGCCGAGCTCACCAGGGTCTACCTGCACGAGACGATGCGCGGCAAGGGCGGCGCGGTCCTCCTCGTCGAAGCGGCGGAGTCAGCGGCCCGGGCCCTGGGCGCCACCCGCCTGATCCTCGAAACCCGCGCCGACCTGACCGAGGCCCTCGCCCTGTACGCGAGGCTCGGCTACCAGGAGATCGCCCCGTACAGCGACGACATCTACGCGGACCACACACTGGGCAAGGCCCTGTAAGCGGACAAGGGGCTGCGGAGCTCAGGGGCGCGGGGAACTTCGCAGAACGCCCGCCCCCACCGAACCCGCACGGGCCGCCGCAGGCATCCAGGGGCGCGAGGAACTGCGCGATCAGCCCCACAAACCGAAACCGGCCGTCGCAGGCACCCCCGTCAAACCGCCCGAGCCGCACCCCCTTCATGCGGCTGCTCCTTGTCCGACCCGCACAGCTCGTCGTTCAGATCCTTCACCAGCTGGGTGAGATCCGTGGACCGATCGGGCCCCCACCAGTCCCCCAGCAACTCCCCCAAAGACTCCTCCCGCGCCGCCGCGAGCCGCGTCGCGACCTCCTGGCCCGGCTCGGTGAGCAGGAGCTCGGGGCCCCGCCTCGACGCCAGCCCCCGTTCCTCCACCTGCCGCGCCGCCGCGATGATCGCGCCCAGCGGCACGGACGTGCGCTCGGCGAGCAGCGCGGGCTCCACCCACCCGTACTTCCGGATGCGCAGTATCAGCCAGCTCGACGCGGGCAGCAGGTCGTACCCGGCCCGCGCGGTGATCTCCCGGTAGACCTCCCGCCGCCCCTCCCGGGTCCCGAGCAGCGACAGTGCCCGGCAGACCTCGTCGTACGACGACCGTTGCACGGGATTGCTGGCCAGCGTCTCGGTGACGTCGGGCGCCGTGACCGAGCCCCGCAGCCGGTCCTCCTTGAGGAACCATGCGAGCACGAACCCGAGGAACGCGACGGGCGCGGCGTAGAGGAAGACGTCGGTGATCGAGGAGGCGTACGCGTGCAGCGCCTCGGGCCGCACCGAGCCCGGCAGCTGAGCGAGCCCCCGGGAATCGGCCTCGATCCCGGACACCGAGACCCCGGGCGGCAGTTGCGCACCGTGCAGGGCCTCGGCCAGCTTGTCGCCGAGCCGGTTGGCGAAGACGGTCCCGAAGATGGCGACCCCGAAGGACGCGCCGATGGACCGGAAGAAGGTGGCGCCGGACGTGGCGACGCCGAGATCCTCGTACGAGACGGCGTTCTGCACGATCAGCACCAGCACCTGCATGACCAGACCGAGCCCCAGCCCGAACACGCAGAAGCAGACGCTCATCACCCAGGTGGAACTGTTCTCGTCGAGCCGGTGCAGAAGCAGCAGCCCCAGCGTGGTGACCGCGGTCCCGGCCACCGGGAACACCTTCCACCGCCCGGTGCGGCTGACGATCTGCCCGGAGACGGTCGAGGACAGCAGCAGCCCGAACACCATGGGCAGCATGTGCACACCGGACATGGTGGGCGAGACCCCCTGCACCACCTGGAGGAAGGTGGGCAGATAGGTCATGGCCCCGAACATCGCGAACCCGACGATGAAGCTGATGACGGCGGACAGGGTGAAGGTCCGCACCCGGAACAGCTTCAACGGCAGCACGGGCTCGGCAGCCCGCCGTTCGACGCCCACGAACGCGACCGCCAGCAGCACGCCCAGCACCGCGAGCCCGACGATCTGGGGCGAGCCCCAGCCCCAGGTGTTGCCGCCCAGCGAGGCCACCA
>NZ_JBHVYZ010000038.1:42243-86730 GCF_042880295.1 Streptomyces sp. NPDC058307 | reverse complement strand
ACCAGGCATCACCCCACCCTACAACCGCCCATGAATTAGCGACTCAGGACACTAGCTGTATTGACCCGCAGCGTTGTTAACGCGGGTGATGGGTGGCTTGCCGTCGAGTGCGGTGTGGCAGCGGTGGTGGTTGTAGGTGTGCAGGAATTCTGCCAGGGCCGCTGTCCGTTCGTCGTTCGAGGTGTAGGGCCGCACGTAGGCCCATTCGTCGAGCAGGGTGCGGTTGAAGCGTTCGACCTTGCCGTTGGTCTGGGGCCGGTAGGCGCGGGTGAGCTTGCCGGTCGCGCCGAGGTCGGCCAGGGCCTGGCGCCAGGCGAAGCTCTTGCGGTAGGGCCAGGCGTTGTCGGTCAGGACCCGCTCGATGCGGTCGATGCCGCAGGTGGCGAAGAAGGCTGCTGCCCGCCGCAGGAAGCCGGCGCAGGTGTCGGCCTTCTCGTCGCCGTGGATCTCGCTGTAGGCCAGGCGGCTGTGGTCGTCGACGGCGGAGTGGATGTAGTCGAAGCCCATGTTGCTGCGTGTGGCGCGGCCGGCCTGGCGGCCCAGGACCTTGTGGCCGCCTCCGTCGGGGATCCGGCCGAGCTTCTTGACGTCGACGTGGACCATCTCGCCGGGCCGGTCGCGTTCGTAGCGGCGGATGATCTGGCCGGTGGGCCGGTCCAGGAAGGCCAGGCGGTTGAGGCCGTGCCGGGCCGAGTTTGCGGTCCTGCCGCAGCCTGCACACGTGCGCCTCGATGGCGGCTGCGGTGCGGCGTGGTGTCCTGCGGGGGCGGCTGGAACGGTCGACGAGTCCGCTCTCGCCCTCAAACCGCCAGCGCCGGATCCATTTGTGGGCTGTGGGACGGGAGATACCCATCTCGGCGGCGACATGGGCAACGGGACGGCCGGAGCGGACACGCTCGATGAGCAGCCGCCTGCCGTGAACGGTCAGCCGGGCATTACGGTGGGACACGAAGGCCTCCGTGTGGTGAAGATTCGATACCTCCACCACACACAGGGGCCTTCGCCACGATCAAGTCCGACCCGCGTTAACAACGCTCGTGATCAATACAACTAGCTGCTCGCCGGTCGACCGTTGGCCGGTGTCTCGGTTTGCCAGCCGAGGAGGATCGTGCGAAGCGCCTGTTCGGCGAGGTGGCGGGCGCGGTCGTTGCCTACGTTGCCGAGGTAACTGAGCGACGCGATGCCGTACAGGGTGCCCCAGAGGATCTCGCAAGCCTGGTCGAAATCGGCCAGGACCACGTCGTGGGCAGTCGACCAGGTGGTGAGCAGCTCCTTGAGGGCGTCGATGGCCGGTTCCGCGACGCGTCGGCGTTCGTCCGCGTCGACCATCGGGTCGTTCATGACCTGGAAGAGGTGGGGGTGCTCGCCGGCGAACCGGACGTACTGCGACGCAATGCGCGTCATGCGCCGGTTTGTGTCGGGCTCCTGCGCGGCTCGGCGGAACTCGTTCAGCATCAGGCGGTGACCGTGCGCGACCAGCTCCAGTACGAGCGCGTCCTTGTTGGCGAAGTGCTGGTAGACGACGGGCGCGGAATATTGGACGTCGGTGGCGATGCGCCGGATCGTCAGGGCCGCGATGCCCTCGGTCTCGAGAACGTGCAGCGCGGCCTCGATGATCCACTCCCGGGTGTTTGCCCGTTCGCGGGCCCGTCTCGTGCTGGTCGACATGGTCCGTCATTTCGCTTCGATGGTGTCCTCGAACACTAGTCACCGCCTTGACCGCGCCGCCGACGCGCGCCATAGTTAACGACGTTAGAAAAACTAACGCCGTTACGAATGGGCAGTAAGTCATGATTTACCACATCAACAGAGTCACGATGAAGGCCACTGCGACGCCTGAGCAGATCGAGGGAGTGCTGGAGAGCTGGCGCAATCAGGGCCGGTCGAACCCCGCCATCAAGTCCTTCGTCGTCGGCCGCGACCACGGCGGCGACTACACGTACAGCGCGGTGTTCGTCGTCGAGGATCTTGACGGGCTCTTCGCCTACCTGACCCACCCGACCACCTACCAGACCGACCACCTCGGACTGCACCTGGTCGAACGGCTGGAGATCTTCGACGTCAGCGACGACGACGACCCCGACCTGAACGCCAAGATCCAGGAACTGCACCGGCGCCGCAACGAGCTCAACCCACAGATCGCCGGCATGCTCGCAGACGTGCCCACCTATACCGGCTCCGGCGTGGACGACTGACCGATACCCCGGAGAAGGAGAAACCGTCATGGCCAAGCACGTCATCATCGGTGCCGGTTCCATCGGCACCAACGTCGCTCGTCTGCTCGCCGAGCGCGGCGAGAGCGTCCGGATCGTCACCCGCAGCGGCTCCGGCCCCGAGCACCCGCTGATCGACCGGGTCGCCGCGGACGCGTCCGACCCGTCCCGCCTGACCGAGCTGTCCCGCAGCGCGGAAGTGATCTACCACTGCGCCAATCCACCCTCATACACGGCGTGGCAGCGCCTGCTGCCGCCCCTGCAGACGGCGGCCATCACCGCCGCCAAGGCGAACGACGCCGTCCTCGCACTGACCGGCAGCCTTTACGCCTACGGCCCGCAACCCGGTGGCCGGATGAACGAACACACCCCCATGGCCGCCACCGGACACAAGGGCCGCCTGCGCAGACGCATGTGGGAACAGGCCCTCGCCGGAGGAATCCGCACCGTCGAGGTCCGAGGCTCCGACTACATCGGCAAGGACGCCAACGGCATCTACTCCCTGCTCATCAAGTCGGCCCTGCAGAAAGGAAAAGCGGCCTGGATCACCGGCCACCTGGACATGCCGCACACCTTCACCTTCAACGGCGACATGGCACAGGCCCTCATCACGCTGGCCTCGCAAGAACGCGCGTGGGGCCGACCCTGGCACGTGCCGTCCGCGCCGGCCGTCACCATTCGCGAACTGGCGCGGCGCTACGCCATCGCGGCAGGCCGGCCACCGGTCAAACTCATCCAGATACCGCGCTCCGTGACGCGTACGGCCGGGCTGATCGTGCCGATCGCCCGCGAGATGGCCGAGATGGACTACCAGTGGTACGCGCCGTTCCACATGGACGCGACGGAGACCGCCGAGACCTTCGGCTTGACCGCCACCGACCTCGACACCGCCGTCCGCAACGAGGTCAGCTGAACTCACACCGCCACACCGGCACGTCGACGGCAGGTCCGCCGACACCCTGAAGGTTCGTGGTCACGGCACTAGCGATAAACGTTGCCCAGTCCCGCTTACAAAACCAGGCGAGGGAGCTCGGACGACTTCCTTTTCGAGCAGATCCACCTGGTAGGTCAGGCCGCTGCGGCTGTAGACGACGCCGTCGGCCAGGTCGGTCATGCGGTGGCTGCCCGTCGGCGAGTCCCCGAGGCGGGCCAGCAGCTGGAACTGCACATAGCTGAGATCGCCGGCCTCGCGCAGCTGCTGCTCGACCGCATGCCGGAGCAGGCTGGTCACCTCGATGAGGTCGAAGTAAGCGCCGAGCTGTACGGGGTCGAGCGACGGCGGTGAATCAGGCATGACCGCAGTCTACTGCTTCGAATTCGAAGAGAGTGGCCTGTCGCTGTGCCGGCCACCGCGGTCGGAGCTGGAACTGAATTCCTCCGCGAATGCCGGTGTCATCCCGGGCGCAGCGCCGAGACAGGCCACTTCGTCCGCTGGTCGGTACAGCACCGGCATGCCCGCGACCTAACCTACGGCACCGTCCGCTGGACCGGCCCGCTCAGCACCATCGACAGTGAGAAACGCTGGGACGATGCACGGCCGCCTCCTCAACGACGACTCACTGCCGACTCCGGATCGCGTCGCCGGACTGGTGCTGATCCTCTACGCACAGAAGATCGCCACCATCAGACAACTCACCGTTGCCGACGTCCACATCGACGGCGACACCGTCTCGATCACCTTCGGCAGCTCGCCGGTCGTCCTCCCCGCGCCGCTGGCCAGCCTGGTCCGCGAGCTCGTGGCGACCCGCCGCGGCAAGGCCAAGATCGACACTCCGGACGATGCCCCCTGGCTGTTCCCGGGCGGCCATCCAGGGCGCCCTCTCACGGACAGCCAGATCGGCAAGCGCCTCCACAACATCGGGATGGTGAAGAGGCATATCGGGTCCTACACGCGTGTGCGGGCGGCCGGTGCCCAGGCCGGGAGAACCTTCTGCCCAGGGGTCATCCTTCGTAGCGGGTGGCTAGGGTTCGTGCCGTCTGGGCGATGCGGTTGCGTAGTTCGGCCGGTGCCAGGATCTCGACATCGGCGCCCAGCCGCAGGAAGTCTCGGTGGGCGTGGTCGATCGACTCGATGGGCACGCGGACCTCTGTCCATCCGTCACCCGTGGGTGTCACGCCGAGGAGGCGGGCGCCCTCCGGAGTCAGCCGCACCAGGGCGTCCGCAGTGTGCAGTCGCGCTCGGAAGTCGGCCAGATAGACGTTCCAGTATCTGGCCAGGTCGAACCCGTCCGGAATGACGAACTCTTCTTCCAGCGGCCGGATTCCGAGGATCTGGTCGACTCGGTAGGTGCGGATCCCGGACGGCCCACCGGCGACCAGATACCAGCGGCCGGCCTTGAGGACGAGCCCGTACGGCTCCACCCCTCGCTCGATCTCCTCCGGCGCCCGCCAGCGCCGGTACCGCAGCACCACCGCCCGCCGCGTCCACATCGCGGCGGCGACCGCGGCCAGGTGAGGCACCCGGTCGACGTCGCCGTACCAGCCGGGGGCGTCGAGCAGGAAGCGTTCCTGGATCCGCTCGGCGTGCTCGCGCAGCTCCGCCGGAAGGGCGGCCCGCAGCTTGAGCCGGGCGGTGGCGAGCGCCTCGCCGAGGCCGAGTTCGGCAGCGGCATCGGGGAGTGCGACGAGGAAGGCGGCCCGCGCCTCGTCCACGGTCAGTCCGGTGAGCCGGGTCCGGTAACCGTCGACCAGCCGGTAGCCGCCCGCGTGCCCGGCGGCGCCGTACAGCGGGACGCCGGCAGCACCGAGCGCCTCGACGTCCCGGTAGACCGTCCGGACGGAGACCTCCAGTTCCTCGGCCAACTGCCGGGCCGTCATCCGGCCCCGGTTCTGGAGCAGCAGAAGCAGGGTGACGAGCCGGCTCGCACGCATGCCGCCTAGTATCCACTGACAGTTGATGTCAGCAGACCGGCCCTAACCTGCGGCACATGGACGACAACTGGACCAGGGACCTCACACACCGGGCGGGCCACCGCATGAGCATCGTCGAACTCCGGCAGTACACCCTGCATCCCGGCGCCCGAGAGACGCTGATCGAGCTGTTCGAGCGCGAGTTCGTGACCGGTCAGCAGGCGGTCGGCATCACCGTCGGCGGCCGGTTCCGCGACCTGGACGCCCCGGACCGCTTCGTCTGGCTGCGCGCGTTCCCCGACATGGCGCACCGCCGGCGCGCACTGGAGGCGTTCTACACGGGCCCGGTCTGGCGGGAGCACTGCGACACCGCCAACGCCACCATGATCGACAGCGACGACGTCCTGCTGCTGCGCGGCCCGGGCTTCACGCCGGAGCCGGGCGCGAGCGAGGTGCTCGCGACCATCTGCCATCCGACCGACGCGGCCGACTTCGACGCGTACGCCGCCCGGCACCTGTGCCCGGGCCACGCGCTGCACCGTACCGAGCACGCCGAGAACGACTTTCCCCGCTTGCCCGTCCGGACCGGGGAAGACGTCCGGATCTGGTTCGGCCAGGCTGAGCCTGCACCCTGGCCGACCCGACGGCTGCGATTAGAGCCCCTGCAGCCTCGGAACTCCTAACCGCGCACGCTCGTGAAACGTGCTGTCCGACGGGTGGTCAGGTAAGCGAAAAGTACCTCTGACCAGCAAGAATGAGGATTGTCGAGGTCCTTTTTCCTGCCACCGTCGGAGGCACTTCCCAGGTGAAGAAGCGTATCGAGTCCTATCCACGCGTCCGCGTCGAGGGCGGGGGCCAGGAGGTAGTGTCCCAGGCCGGGGCTGTGCTGCTGGTCGAGACGATCCGCAAGGCCGGGCTGGATCGGGCGATATCGACGGGGCTGATGCCATGGCGACGACCGCGGACGGTACACGATCCGGGCAAGATCCTGCTGGATGTGGCCCTGGCGGTCGCGCTGGGCGGGGACTGTTTGGCCGACGTCGGGATGCTGCGGGCCGAGCCGACCGTGTTCGGGCCGGTGGCCTCCGACCCGACGGTCTCCCGCCTCATCGACACCCTCGCCACGGCTGGACCGAAGGTGTCGACCGTCAAGTAATTCGGCTCTGGCGACGATCACGTGACGTTGGTCAAGGAGTCAGCAGTATCCGGAGTCGGAGAAGGCCGAAGTTGGCTCGCCCGTAGCACTGGCGTTTGAGGGCTTTGATGCGCGTCACAGCACCCTCGACAGCGCCTGAGTTGCGTTCCAGGGTCAGCCCGTTGATGACGGCGTCCAGGTCGCGGCGCAAGCCGGTGGCGAGCGTGTGCAGTGCCGGGAGGTCGTCGGCATCCACGGTGTCCAGCCAGGCCGGAAGATCGGTGCCACGTCGCTGCTGCATGATGGCGGCGAACTCGCGAATGTGGCTGTGCAGGCGTTCCAGATGCTCGCAGCTGGACACTGCGGCTTTCAGCCCGAGTGCTTCGTCCTCGTCGAGGTGGTCTGGGTGGGTGAGCATCCAGCGGCTGACCTGGCGTGGTTTGGGGATCGCCGGGGTGGTCGGAGCGGATTTTGCGGGGCCGTGCTTGCGTCCGTCGCCGTGGGGACGCAGTGGCCGCAGGTAGCGGCGGACGATCTGGACGCTGCCGGTGAAGCCCAGGGCGCGCAGTTCGGCGGTGATCTCCTGGGCGTTGGTGACTCCGGCGTTCCAGCGCTGGTTGACGACATCGCGCCAAGGGTCCAGTCGACTGGACCGGTGCTCGGCCTTGGCCAAAAGCTCCTCGACGGTGGCGGCGTTGGCGAAGCGGCGCACGGTCTGGATGTCGAGGTTCAACTCGCGGCCGACCGCCGCCCTGGACAAGCCGCGGGCCAGGCATTCCCGCACGTCGGCGTGGCGTTGTCGGGTCCGGGCGGCTAGCGGGTAGTCCCGGCTCGGCGGGCCGGGGATCTCCGGCGGGGGCGTGTGCTCGCCGGGTTCGGCCTCGGGCTGGACTTCGGCCTCGGCGCGAGCTGCCTGACGCAGGCAACCGTGGTGTGCCACGACCGTCTTCTGCGCCGCCTCACACAGGTTCTTCCATAAATGGAAGCGATCTGCGACTTGCGTAGCGTCCGGTGCGCCGGCCCGGACACCCTCAGCGTAGGTGCCGCCCCGGTCCCGGCACACGATCTCGACGCCCGGATGCGCGGCCAGCCAATCGGCCAGCGTCTGGGCCTCGCGGTCCGGCAGCACGTCGATTGGCCGGTGCGTTTCCATGTCGATCAGGATGGTGTTGTAGGAGTGACGGCGCCGGATCGCGAAGTCGTCGACGCCGAGCACGGTCACCTTCGGGACCTCGGGCGCGGGCTGCGCGCGGATCAGCTTGATGAGCAGGTCACGGCCGCACGGCATACCCAACCGGGTGGCGAGCCGGGATCCGGCCCGGCCAGCCAGCGCCAGCGCGATCGACACCAGCGCCTTGGTCAGCGTCGGCGTCCGCCTGGCGAACGGCGAGGTGAGGCCCGGGACCTGTTCGCTGAACGTCGTCTGGCAGCACGCGTCGTTGACGCATTTGAAACGGCGCACCGTCACCACAACCTTCACCCCGCGCCCGGCGACCGGCGAGTCCGCCAACGATCGGCGGTAGCGGCCGTGAACCCGCGCGGACCGGGCGCCGCAGCCGGAGCACGCTGCGGCCGGCGCGGAAGCCCGTACGGACAACGTCGCGGACACACCATCGGACTCCACCCGATCGACGGCCACTGCGCTCAGGTGCGGAAACAGGTCCTCAACACTCTGCGATAAGCACGTCGGTCATGCTCCCCGATCACACATAGTCCTGTGGGTCGCGACGCGTGCAAGGGCAGGGAACGTCACGTGACCCGCAAGAACCGAGGGAACTTGATCGCTTGTGGCCAACTCGGGTGTTCAGTCTTGAGAGATCGTGACCCGCCACAGGGAAAGGGGTTCGCCGCGAAAGCCTGGTCCGGGCATGATTCTCTCCGTGCAGGAGGACGAGAACCTTCGCGGGCCCACGCGGTACACGCTGACGGAGACCGAGCATGGCCATGCCTGGGGAGTCTGCGTCGAGGCGGAGGGGCTGTTCGGGGAACCCCGGCGTGGGACGTACGAACTGCTCGACTGGGTCCCGGTAGACGGCGAGGTGCGGGACTGGGTAGGCAGCCGGGTGTGGCTGGTGCCGGACGACGAGGGACTCGAACCTTGGCTGCTGGAGGACGCGGAGAGCTCAGGTCAGTTCCCCGGAACAGACAGTCTGCTGCTCACCGGTCTGGACGACTACGAAGGCCCACCCGAGGGCCACAGGGGCTCCGTCCGAGTGCACGACGGCCATCGCTGGCTGGGCTCGTGCCGGGAATTCGCCCGCGTCCTGCCACCCGAGCAGGTGGCACCCCCGCTCGTCCTGAGGGGACTCGCCCCGAGTGATCAGCTCAGGGCGGCACTGCTGAAGGGCACCCGGCGGGCGCTGGATCTGGAGGAGGCCGCCCTCGAGATACGGGACGACCAGGGCGAAGCCCTCACGGAACGACTGCTGTTGACCAGAGTCACCGCCTGGCAACCGTCCTCCAACGGGACGGACCTGATCGACCTGGAGCTCGAAGGGAAGCTCTTCACGCCCGTCCCCGAATACGCCCGGCCCATCTGGGAACGGTGGCTCGCCGGGCCACCGAAAACCCTGGGCGCCTGGGCCTGCCTCGACACCCGGCGCCGCGGGGCCTGGCTCGATCTCGTCCGGGAGCGGGCCTGCCGACGCGCCCACCGTGACCGGCCGGCTCGTCACGCCTACGAACTCGACGGTCGGCACATCACCGACGAACCTGGCCTCTACTTGGCGCTCGGTGAGGCGGTGAACGGACCGGGCGGCTACTTCGGCGGCTGCCTGGACGCCCTCGACGACTGCCTGGGCGGCACCTTCGGCTACACCGCACCCGCAACCCTGCTCTGGCGAGACGCCGTCACCGCACGCGAGCACCTGTCCAAGACCTTGACACCGGACGGCCAGCCCTACGACCTGTTCGCCGAGGTCCTCAACGTCCTGGCCGAGGGCGACATGCGCGTCACCCTGGCGTGAGCTGTACTCCGCCACAAGTGCGCCGCGACGCGTCGGCCAGAGAACATCACGTGATCGTCGCCAGAGCCGAATTGCGTGACCGTCGACAGAAGGCCCTGTCCGCGATTCGGGCCACGCGGGCCGAAGCCCGCGAGCGTGTCTGGAGCATGGCCAAGAACGCGGCCCCGGACGTCGCAGGGCAGGTGACCGTGGATCTGGACGGGGTGCTCGTGCTGGCCCACTCCGAGAAGCAGGGCGCCACCGCGACCTGGAAGAAGACCTTCGGACACCATCCTCTGATGGCCTTCGTCGACCACGGAAGCGGCGGGAGCGGTGAGCCGGTGGCCGGCCTGCTCAGGCCCGGCAACGCGGGCAGCAACACCGCCGCCGACCACATCACCACTCAACTCGCGCTGGCCCAACTGCCGAAGAAGTACCGGCGCGGACGCCAG
Organism: Streptomyces sp. NPDC058307; assembly: GCF_042880295.1. Lineage (NCBI taxonomy): Bacteria > Bacillati > Actinomycetota > Actinomycetes > Kitasatosporales > Streptomycetaceae > Streptomyces > Streptomyces sp. NPDC058307. Next base: position 77,135 of record NZ_JBHVYZ010000038.1, on the reverse strand, counting down.
ACGCTGATTCGTACCGACTCCGGAGGCGGAACGCACGAGTTCGTCGCCTGGCTCGCGAAGCGGGGTCGGTGGCTGTCGTACTCCGTAGGCATGACCACCACCGAGCAGATTCACCAGGCCGTACTCAAAGTCCCCGCCCCGGCCTGGACGGCAGCGGTCGAGCCCAGCGGCGAGATCCGGGATGGGGCCTGGGTCGCCGAAATCACCGGCGACTGTCTCAAGGGCTGGCCGAAGGGAATGCGACTGATCGTCCGCAAGGAACGGCCGCACCCCGGCGCCCAGTTGCGCATAACCGACGCTGACGGACTGCGGCTGACCTGCTTCGCCACCAACACCACCGACATGCCGATCGCGGCACTCGAGCTGCGGCACCGCCAACGAGCCCGCGCCGAGGACCGCATCCGAAACGCCCGCGCCACCGGCCTGCGCAACCTGCCCCCTGCACGACACCGCGCAGAACCAGATCTGGCTGGAGATCGTCCAGATCGCCCTCGACTTGCTGGCCTGGATGCCCACGCTTGCTCTGACCGACGAAACCCGCAGGTGGGAGCCCCGTCGCCTCCGGCTACGCCTCTTCTCCGCCGCCGCCCGGATTGTCACGACCGCCCGCCGCCGACACCTGAGATTCGCACGCCACTGGCCCTGGACCGACGTGATCACCAACGCCCTGGCACGGCTCGAAGCTCTCCCCAACCCCGGCTGACCAGCCCTTTCCCGTCCCTGCGAGCAGCACCACCCCGACCGGAGCTGTGGAACCCGGCGCCCACCCGACGCGACAGCCGGGCCCTCGGCCTGTCGACCATCAGGCACGGAACGCGCGACGGTCCACCGACTCCGTCGGTGGACCGTCGCGAAAGATCGAGGCTAGGAACATGGCTGGGAGACAGTGGCATGGTCAAGAAGCGGTTGAAGGCTCGTGTGCCTACCCCGACTGCGGAGCACCGCTCATCCAGAAGTACACCGACTTCGAGACCATTGATGGCGGGATCACTCGTATCACCGACAGCAATCCGTGGTGCACCAAGGGGCACCCTCAACCGCTTGAGCAACCTGGCGACGAGGCACCGAATGTCCTCTGACACTGAAGTTTGACCGGCGAGTTTCATCCGGGGGTACGACGCTCCGGACCCGTCGTCTGGCTACTGCGCTGTGGCTTTGCGCTCCCTGCGAGACCGCAACCACGGGACCAGGTACCAGGAGGCCACCACCAACGCGGACGTCACCGCAGTGGACAACCAGCCCCTGTAGATGCCCGCGAAGCCGGTGACAAAGCACATGACGACGGTGAACACGGCCCAAACCACCAGCCAGCGAGCCGTCTTGACCATTCGTCCCTGTCGTCGCATGGCGCGAGCATATCCGCGGGCCTGAAGGGGAACAGACGAGGGCTGTCGCCCACGCAGAGGTCAACCTTCAGTGGCAATCGGTCAGGGTTCAGTGTCAGAGGACACCGAAAATCGAGAGCTAGCTGAGGGAGCTGTTGTCCCGTCTTTGGTGATCTGGTCCCGATCTCGATTGATCTCGTCCGTTTCACTCGCCGTCTCAGTTGATCTGGTCCGTCCTGACTCTGCTGCGCGGTGGCGTCGACCCCCTACTTAATCGCTGTCGACGTGCCGTGCTCGGAGCCATGCTGCCTCGAACTCGGCCGGGTGGATTTCCTTGTCCGCCCACTCAGGGTCAAAGAGGTCCACAACTGGCGGATTGAACGTCCAGTCGTTGGGACCGCTCTTCAGCGCGGTTCCGTCGTCGGCCAGCTCTACCTGGCGCAACCTGCGGCCGTCGGAGCCGACCTCCATGAAGTAGGTCGCGGGTTCATCGCCGTCGCCATCCCAGCGGCGCCGAAGGTGCACGATGCGCCGGTCCACAAGCGCGCCGAAACCGGGGCGGCCGCGCTGTGCGTCGCGCTTGGCCCGCAGCCCGTCCAGACCCGGAGGCATGGTCGGGGCGTCGATGTCGACTTCGTCGAGGTCCCCGTCAGCTCGCTCGATGACTTCTGGACTGTTGACCACCTCGACCTCCGCGAAGGTCTCAAGGACCTCTCGGGCCGATCGCGCGTGGACCCACCACCATGAACCGCCCATGCCGTAGTCGTGCAGGACGAGAAAGCGCGACTTCCGCGCGGCAGTGCTTGCCATAACGGGCGAGCGTAGTTGAGCGCGATCAAGTCCGGTACTTCCAATGTCGCGGCAGCGGTGCTGGACCAGATCGTCTGAGACAACAGCCACCATTCGTGCCTCAGGGAGCAGATCACCTGAGATTTTCCCGCCGCCGCTCGTCTCAGATGATCTGGTCGTCGCAGGTCACGACCCTGGCCCCGGACCAGATCAATCGCGACGGGACAGCTGTTCAAGAACCGATCCGTTGTTCGACAACAACGCCGGGACGTCGACACGCCGGGCCGCAATCGATTTCCCGTGTCCAACAAGGGTGTTCAACAACAGTAGGCGTCCAGGAGGTGGTGCCCTCCCTTGACCGGTTGGGCCGCTCGTCCAGAGCTTCGTGCAGCGACTGGAAGCCGATCCCGCGCTTCCGCAGCCCAGAGACGACTGTGGAAGTGCCTCGACTACCATCGAGATCAGGTCTTGGATCGAACTTGGCGAAGCGCAGGAGCTGTACCAAGACGCCTTCGTACAGCGGGTCCGTGCCCAGGCGGTCGTATTCCGCCCCGCCCACTTCCCCGGCGGCGCCGCCGCGGGACGCAAGGCCGCGGTCGAACACGTCAACCTGCACCTGGCCCACATCCGCGCGGGCCGCGCGCCGAACCTTTCCGCCCGACGGTGACAGCGGACAAGGCGGCCTCCGGCCAGCCCTACGCGGCCGGGCCGGATGACGTCGTGCCCTTCCGACCGCTGCGGAGCGGGGCCCTCTACCGGCGGCGTCCGAACAGGCGGCGGTTCTTCTTCGTCTCCGCTTCGGCCGCCTCACGCGCGGCGTCGTCCTCCGCCTGGCGGCGCGCGACACGTTCGGCTTCGGCACGGTCGGCGGCCTCCTTCGCACACGGCCCGCACAGGCCGTCCCGCTCGCTGTGCCAGGCGTACTGCCTGATCTGCTGCCAGCGTTCGTCGGTGAACTTCGCTCCGCAGCGCGTGCACACCGGCCGCTTCGCCTCCCGCTCCGCCGCCTCGCGCTCCGCCTGGCGTCGCCGGGCCTCCCGTAGCTGGACCGCGTACAGACGGTCGCCGTGGAGTTCATCGACTCCGTCTGCGACGTCAAGGAGGACGGCGTCCGCAAGCGTGACCGCAAGATGGTCATCCTCTTCCTCAGCGACCCTCAGTTCTGCAAGAGCCGCCCGTACGGTGATCACCTGCCCGCCCGCTGCAACCTTGGCACCGGTCCAGAGGCTCCCGCCTAGAGGTTGTCCCGTATGGGGTGTGAGTTATCGGGTGAGGGCCATGTTGTGTAGCCGGGCAATGCCGAGCATGGCCTGGTGAACGCCGTTGCCCTTGAGGCGGCAGTCGCGCAGGATCTTCCAGTTCTTCAACCGCGACAGGGCGTGTTCCACGCGGGCTCGGGCCCGGCGATGGACGGTGTTCTCCGCCTCCTGCTGCGGGCTGAGGTGCGTCTGGCCACGGCGTCTGCGGTGCGGGATGAGCAGGCCGGTGCCCTGGTAGCCGCCGTCGGCGATGACCGGGGCCCCGCGGCAGGCCCGGTCGACACCGGACTCGGTGAAGGCCCGGCAGTCGTTGCGACTGCCGGGCAGCGGGAGGCCGATCGCCACGACCATGCGGCTGTTGGCGTCGATGACGACCTGCAGGTTGGTCGAGTACCGGTAGTTCTTGCTGGAGGCGGCGATGCTCCGGTCGCGGGTGGGCACCAGGGTGCCGTCGACGATGTAGACGGTGTCCTTGCGCGGCCGGCGGGCCGGGGAGATGGCCAGCAGGGGTGCGAGGTGATCGAGGATGCGGTCGGCCGCAGACTTCGAGACCCCGAACAGCGGTGCCACCTGCCGCAACGTGAGATTGGTTCGCCAGTACGTCGCCACCAGCAACACCCGGTCCTCCAACGGCAGTCCCCAAGGCCGGCCCCGCTGAACGTCGCCGCCACGACGCCGTACCAACGCCACCAACCTGGCGAACTGCACCTCGGTCAGCCCGGAGAATGGCTCGATCCATTTCGGATCATCCGCTGAGATCACCCCACCCATGCCCAGCCAACGCATCAACCGCCACACCGGTTACGGGACAACCTCTAGGGCATCCACGCCGCACACACCGATCTTCCCGTGGGCGGCATGGGTACGGTCAGCACCTGCGATGCCACCACGCCAATTCCGGGTCTGCCATCGGCTCGTGATGCGTTCGCCTGAGGAGCACCACGAGGACTCCGCACAAGCCGTTACGTCGGTCGCCTCTCGAGCAGCTCGTTGAGGACCGACATCTTGTCGGGCCGTGCCTCCAGCAGGATGAGGCCGAGCACGGCAACCGGGTCGAGCGCGGGATCGCTGCGGGTGACGTATGTGTGGACAGTGCGGTCGGGCCGGGACGTCTCCCTGACATCAAGGATGGTTCGTTCTTCGGACGTTACGGAGAAGTGCAGCTTTCTGCGGAATCGAGCACGGCGGATGCGGTACTCCGCTTCCCACAGCAGCACGGTGTTCCCATGACGCTCTCCCACCGGCTGTCCATGTGCCGACAGCAGAGGCTGCCCCTCATTGAAGTCGACGAGCAGACGCGGGTCGTCGCCGACTCGGTCCGTGCTGCCCAGCACATGCTGACGACCAGGGCCGGCCTGCGCCGCGAACGCTCCGACGGGTTCACCGTCCAGTTGGAAGAACGAACTGAACGTCCACATCATCGACTGGCCCGGTCGAAGCCCACCGCTCGTCGTCACCGGCGCCTCACCCAGTTCCCGAAAAAGCACATCGTCGTTTCGCACATGGTCGCTGAGCCCCCATCGACTGCTGGGACATGACATTCACCAACGGAGACGTGAGCATTCCCGACGCGGTTCTTCATGTTGCTGCTGTGCCTCCCGCGGAGCAGGGCGGGGGTGCTGGCCGAGCAACTCGCGTCGTCTACTGCGGTGGCCCTAGACATCGTCAGTCGAGTGAACGCCAGCGTTCCTCTCAGAACAAACGGCGCGGGTCTGCGTCCATGACCTGTCCTCCGGCGCCCTCTGCGGTCACCTCAGTCAGTGTCTGCCCGACCATGCCGAGTGGAACTTGGCCGACGGCGCCAGGAAATGTCTACTCCCTTGACCTGGGTTGATCAACAACTCCTGGGTCCGAAGTTTGGGCCGTGGCGCAGGAGACACGCCTGACCTCCTGCGCAAAAAGGATCACCCTGTGGCGCTCGTGTCCGTAGTTCGCGGCTCGAACGCCCGCCCTCCCTGCAGAGGCAGGAAAAAACAAGATGACATCCCGTAGTGCGATCAAGCAGGTCGGTATCGCCGCTGCGCTGGTCCTGGCTTCGGTGCTGACGTGCGTCTCGCCCGCGAGCGCCGCAACCGACATCATGAAGGCCGAGCCGTTCAACGCCAACAAGCTGACGTTGTCGATCTGCAATGGCCGCACAACTACCTCGTACTGGCGGCTCAACGTCCAGACCGGTGAGCTCGTGAAGCTCACGCCGGCGCGGTGGAGCCTCCTGTTCAACGTCGGCTCCCCCACGTTGAAGCAGCCCTGGGAGGCTTTCCAGGGCCACTGCTCCTACCCCCAGTCGTCCAGCTGGACTTGGAACGGCCGGCCCTGAGAAGCGGATCAGCGACACTCTGGTGAACTGCAGCTACAGAAGCACACACTCAGCCTTTTCAGCCTGACCCTACAGCCAGCGCGGGTAGGCATCGCCGCCGGTGGAGATCCGACGTTCCTGTGATCTCGGCGGCGACCGCAGGGGTGTCGTCCCGGCCGAAGTCCGGGCGCAGGTCGCAGGTCGCGGGTGACGTGCCGGTCGCCGGTCGGCACGACGGGGCGGGTGATGGCTGCGGTCCTCGCCTGCATCCTCTTGACGAACTCTGCTTTATGCTCGGGTGATGGCCGATGTCTCGAGGATGAAGACCCTTTTTGCCGGCTGCATGGACAACGCGGCGAAGGTCGGCTTCAGCCTTGTCGACGGTCGCGAGTTTCTCGGCTGGATCGCTGAGGTCGCGGACGATCGGGTATCGGTCGCTTGGGCACCCAGCCCGATCTTCATGCAAGCCACGGGCGGCGAGAAGTGGAATCCGGACGATGAGTGGATACCGTTCAGCGCGATACTGGCCGGGACACTCGCGTGGTACGACACGTCTGCCAGGCGGTGGGTGACGTACCTGCATTGAGCTTCTTCAGCGTTGCCGCCATGTCCCTGGCCGAATCCCGGGGATTTCGTCTTCCTCAACCCAGCACCAGCCGCGGGCCTCGATGATCTGGATCCAAGAGCTCATCCGGAACAGCCATTGATCACAATCCGATACGCGCCCTAGCCGGACCGGTGGCGGCGCTGGGCAAGCTGCGAAGGTCCGGGCCAGCCCGAGCGGATCGTCGGCCGCGGCCAGACGGGCCAGTCGGGAGCGCTGCTCGCCGATGCCACGGCATCCGTCCAGGAGTCGCGAGCATCCGGGCCTTTACCCCGGGTCTTGGACACGGGTTATGCGGCTGGTGTCAGCGTAGTTGGTGTTGTTCAGGACGCCGTTTCGTAGGCGATTGGGCTGCGGTGTCCCAGGCGGGAGTGACGACGTCGGGTGTTGTAGCGGTGCAGCCAGCCGAACGCGTCGAGGTGGGCCTCGTGTTGGCGGGACCAGTACTTGCGGCCCTGGAGCGTCTCGCGTTTGAAGGTCGCGTTGAAGGACTCGGCGAGTGCGTTGTCTGCGCTGGAGCCGATCGCGCTCATCGACTGGCGGACGCCAGCCTGACGGCAGGCTTCGGCGAAGGCCCAGCTGGTGTACTGGGCTCCGTGGTCGGTGTGCATGACCGCTCCGGTGAGACTGCCGCGGGTGCGTTCGGCGGCGGCCAGGGCGTCGGTGACGAGCTCGGTGCGCATGTGATCCGCGATCGCCCAGCCGGCCAGACGGCGCGAAGCGAGGTCGATGACGGTGGCCAGGTAAAGGAACTTCCCGCCGCCCAGCGGGAGATAGGTGATGTCACCGACGTATTTCGTTTTGGGCTCACGCGCGGTGAAGTCGCGGCCGATCAGGTCCGGGGCCTTCGCCGCGGCCGGGTCCGCGGTCGTGGTGCGGTGCGGTGCCGGCGCCGCAGCCGCACTCCGGCCAGGCCGATGCTGCACATCACCCGGGCGATCCGCTTGTGGTTGATGCGCTCGCCCGTCTCGCGGAGTTCGGCGGTGATCCTCGGGACGCCGTAGGTGCCGCCCGATTCGTGGTGCACGGCCCGTATCCGAGTGGCGAGGCGGCCGTCGGTAGCCTCGCGGGCAGCCCGGTCCTCGGCCGTCGCACGCCAATAGTAGAAGCTGGAGCGGGCGACGCCCAGGATGGTGCACAGCCGCTTCACACCGTAGCGGCGCTGGTGGTCGGAGACGAACTGGAAGCGGTTCACCAGCGTGTCTCCCCGGCGAAATACTCGGCCGCCTTGCGCAGGATCTCGCGTTCTTCCTCCAATGCGCGGACCTTCTTGCGCAGAGCGGCGTTCTCCGCCTCCAACGGCATCGGCGGCTCCGCCGGCACCGCCGCCCGGCGTCCCCGCGGCCGGCGCGAGCCGGCTGCCCGGACCCAGTTCCGCAGGGTCTAGGTGTTGCGGGACATGACGTTGGTGACACAGGCCGATGTCAGGAAACCAAGATGCTTCGACGGGCATCGGTCGGGTAGCGTGCCGACCATGTCGAGTCCTGAGTCAGACAAGGTGGGGGCTTTCGGTCACGCCGTCAGCCCCCTGAACCACTGAGCTCGTAGCCCCGTCGTCGCGCCGCATTCTGCGGCCGGGCGACTGCGCCCTTGGGGCTGGCCGCGGTGACGAGATGACCTTCTCGTGCCTCTTCTCACCTCGGAGCCACTCGATGCCTCTCCCGCTGTACCTGCTTGCCGTGGCGGTCTTCGCCATGGGCACCTCGGAATTCATGCTCGCCGGCCTCTTGCCTGACATCGCCTCAGACCTCGATGTCACGGTCGGGACAGCGGGAACGCTCACCTCGGCCTTCGCGGTCGGCATGATCGTCGGCGCCCCCTTCGTGGCTGCGCTTGCCCGCAACTGGCCCAGGCGCTCCAGCCTTCTCGGGTTCATCCTCGCTTTCGCGGCAGCTCATGCCGTAGGCGCCATCACCCCCAGCTTTCCGGTCCTGTTCGCCACCCGGGTTGTCGCCGCGCTCGCGAACGCAGGGTTCCTTGCCGTCGCTCTGACAGCTGCCGCCACGCTGGTCTCCTCCGACAGGAAGGGACGTGCGCTGGCCGTGCTGCTGTCGGGCACGACGGTGGCCACGATCGCCGGTGTCCCTGGTGGTTCGGTGCTCGGCGCGTTGCTCGGCTGGCGGGCCACGTTCTGGGCTGTCGCCGCTCTCTGCCTGCCTGCAGCTCTCGGCATCCTGAAGGGAATTCCAGCAGGACGTGATGAGGATGAGGCGACTGGCAGGCCAGCGTTGCGAGCGGAGCTCGCCCAGCTCACACGGCCGCGGTTGATCCTGGTGATGCTGCTCGGTGCGCTGGTGAACTCGGCAACCTTCGGAAGCCTCACCTTCCTCGCCCCCGTGGTGACCGGCAGCGCCGGGCTGGGCGAGTTGTGGATCTCTGTCGCTCTGGTGCTCTTCGGCGCCGGTTCCTTCGTGGGCGTCACCGTCGCCGGCCGGCTGTCCGACCGGCGTCCCGGTCCAGTCATCGCAGTCGGCGGCCCACTGCTGCTCATCGGCTGGCTGGCCCTGGCAATGCTGGCCAACGAGCCGGTCGCCCTGTTCATCCTCGTCTTCGTGCAGGGCGCACTGTCGTTCGCGCTGGGCAGCACGCTGATTACGCGAGTCCTCTACGAGGCCGCAGGAGCCCCCACCATGGCCGGCTCGTATGCGACCGCGGCGCTCAACGTGGGCGCCGCCGTCGGCCCCGTCATCGCTGCGGCCACCTTCAGCACCGAAGCCGGGGACCTCGGTCCGCTCTGGGCGAGTGGACTCCTCGTCGCGGTCGCGCTGCTCATTGCGTTCCCCCTCCTCACCGCCATCACGGCCGGCCGGAGCACCGAGGTGCTCCAGTGACACATGCGAACGCCCCCTTGAACATCGAGGGACGCCGAAGGCTCGTGGAGCGCTGCCGCACCCGTCCGATCGCGCACGTCGCCGCCGAGGCGGGTGTCTCCCGCGCCTGCCTGTCCAAGTGGAAGAACCGGTACGACCAGTACGGCGAACTCGGGCTGCAAGACCGCCCAAGCGTCCCGCGATCCTCACCGACCCAGACCCCGCCCGATGTCGTCGAACGGATCGAGCGGTTGCGGCGGGACAACAAGTGGTCCGCCCGCCGGATCACCCTCGAACTCGCGAACCAAGGCGTGCGGATCAGCGAGCGCACCGTAGGCCGGTGGCTGGCGCGCCTGGGCATCAACCACCGCCGGTTCCTCGACCCCGACGGCTCGGCCAACAGGCGCCCGACGAAACGGATCGTGGCCCGCTACCCGGGCCACATGGTCCACCTGGACGTCAAGAAGGTCGGACGGATCCCCGACGGCGGCGGGTGGCGGGCCCACGGACGCGGCTCCGAGCAGGCCAGGGCCGCACAGCGCGCGAAGACCGGGGGCGCCAAGGGCGGGTATGTCTACCTGCACTCTGCCGTCGACGGATTCTCCCGCTTGGCCTACACCGAGCCCCTTCCCGACGAGAAGGCCGCCACCACCGTGGGGTTCCTCAGCCGCGCCCGCGCGTTCTTCGCCGCCCACGGTATCCACCGGGTCGTGCGCGTGGTCACCGACAACGGCGCCAACTACCGCGCCGCAGTCTTCGTACGCTCCGTGATCTCGTGGGCCTCCCGCCACCAGCGGACCAAGCCCTACACGCCCCGGCACAACGGCAAGGTCGAGCGCTACCAGCGCATCCTCGCCGAAGAACTCCTCTACGCCAGGCAGTGGACTTCTGAAGCAGAACGAGCTCGGGCGATCGCGGTCTGGAACGTCCACTACAACTACCACCGGCCTCACACCGCCGCCGGAAACCGTCCTCCAGCCTCACGCCTCCACGCGAGCGTCACCAACGTCATGGCCAGCAACACCTAGTACTCCAGTGTGACTTTGTGAGCTGTCCGGTTGAGGGATCGGCGAGCCGTCGCATCCAGTGGCTGCGGCAGGCTGTGGCCTGTGCGGAGACGTGGTCGGCGGGGTCGGCAAGGCACTGAGCAGGCGGTGGATCGGCCGGCCCGGGTCATCCCTCATGACCTGACCCGCCGTCCCGACCGCACCTGGCGCCGCCAGTCCGATGGGCTGACCCCGCGCGCCCGCTTGAACGCCACACTGAATGCGAACGCGTCCTCGTATCCCACCTCGCGCGCCACCGCGGCGACGGTCTCCTCCGTGTCGCGCAGCAGATCAGCCGCCAAGGCCATCCGCCAGCCGGTGAGGTATGTGAGCGGCGGTTCACCGACCGCGCCGGTGAAGCGCGCGGCGAAGGTGGCCCGGGACTGGCCGACCCGCGCGGCCAGCTCGGCGACCGTCCACCGGCGCGCTGGGTCCTCGTGCAGCAGGCGCAGCGCGTCGCCGACGGCGGGGGTCAGCAGCGCCCTGTACCAGGAGGGGGGTTCGGCCTGCGGCCGGGCGCACCAGGCGCGCAGCGCCAGGACCAGTACGAGGTCCAGCAGCCGGTTCAGCACTGCGTCCTGGCCGGGCTCCTCGTGGGCTACCTCAGCGGCGAGCAGGTCCAGTGCCGCCCGGGTGCGTGGCCCGGCGAGCACGACGGCCAGCGGCGGGAGCATGACCAGCAGGCGCTCGCCCACGTCGCCGCGGAGTTCGTAGGCACCCCTGAGCAGGGTGGTGGCGCCGGGCAGCCCGTCACCGTACGTGCGGGGCGCCAGGTTCTGCTGGGCCGCCGTCCCGCTGTCGATGACGTGCTTGCTTCCGCCGCGGATCACCACCTGCGGCGGGGTGTCCGGGGCGTCGGCGATCGTGTACCGGTTGGTGCCGCTGATCAGGGCGATGTCCCCAGCGGCCAACCGCACCGGCGCGGCCTGCGGGTCGTCGTCGAGCCGGACCGACGCGTGGCCGCCGAGGGTGGCCACGACCGTGAGCGAAGGCGCGTCGGCGAAGCTCATCGACCATGGTGGCTGCTGGATCAGTTGCCGGATCTGCGCGTTCCTGGCGCGGGACCGGTGCAGCAGATCGCTCAGGACGTCCATGCCGGCCACGCTAGACGATCAGAAAGGGATCAGAGACGTTCTCCCATGGTTCGTCTGCCTACACGGGGGTTGTCTGGAGGGCATGAAGAGCATCCTCGTTCTCGGTGGCACCGGCACGACCGGCCGCCGCATCGCCCGCCGCCTGACGGCCATGGGCCAGCCGGTCCGCACGGCGTCCCGCACCGGCGGCGACGTCCACTTCGACCTGGACAACCCGGCGACCTGGGCGCCCGCCCTGGATGGCGCCGCCGCTGTCTACCTTGTGGAGCCCAACCTGCAGCCCGGGATGGACCGGCAGGCGCGCATCCCGCGCCTGGTGGCCGACGCGGTCGCCGCGGGCGTGCGGCGGCTGGTGCTGCTCTCCGCCCACGGCGTCGGCAGAGCCGACGACAGCCACCCGCTCAAGGCCGCAGAACAGGCCGTCCGCGACTCCGGCGTCCACTGGACCATCCTGCAACCCGACTGGTTCGCGCAGAACTTCAGCGAAACCTTCTGGCTGCCGGGCGTCCTGGCCGGAACCCTCGCCCTACCCACCGGTGACGGGCGCACGCCGTTCGTCGACGCCGAGGACATCGCCGAGGTCGCCGCCGCGGCGCTGACCGAGGACCGCCACAGCGGACAGACCTACCAGCTCACCGGCCCGCAGGCGATCGGCTTCGGCGAGGCGACTGACTTGATCGCCGCCGCCACCGGCCGGACGGTTCGTCACCTCGACGTCGGCCCCGACGTCTTCGCGGACCGCATGGTCGCCCAAGGCGTGCCCGCCGACGTCGCTCGTCTGCTCACCAGCCTGCTCGTGGACATCCGCGACGGCCGGGGCGCGGGCGTCTCCGACGGCGTGGAGCGCGCGCTCGGCCGACCGCCCACGTCGTTCAGGGACTTCGTCGCCGAGGCCGCCGCCGCAGGTTGCTGGAGCTGACCCCGCCGTCGGCCGCCGAGCAAGCCCGGCGGCCAGCGGCCAGCGGCGACGCCAGATCCGTGTGGTGACTGCTCGGGTGCGGGGACGTTCCTACGGGGCGCGCAACACCAGGCGCAACATCCAGCGCAAGCGGGCCAGCTGCCGCAGCTCGGAACGCGCCGCCGGCACCGAGGGTGCGGTCTCCCAGTAGGGATGCCACCACAGCCGTACGGACAGGAGCAGCAGGCGGCGGCGCAGGGCGGTGGTGTCGCGGGGGCAACGCGCGGCGAGCGCTTCGTAGGTGGCGTTCCAGGTGGCTTGCGTCTGCACCAGGTCGTCGGGAACTCGGTCAGGTCCATTCCGGCATTAGATCGCTTGTCGCTTGTTCGAATTCCTTGTCACTTCGGACACGCCCTGCCCGACCCCGTGGTGTGACTGAGTGAGCTCTTTCAATGTGGCCACTGATCGGGTGACGATGTCGGCTTCCGCAACGGACAAGGCTCCTATGCCGTTGAGGGAGGTGTTCGACGTCTCAACTCATTGGCGCGGGAGCCTTGTTGGTTTCCTACCCTGCGCACTCAACCTGTCTCATGCCCTGGTCGAGTGGGTCACCATGCTCATCGTCACCCGCGAGGGTGATGCCCTCGTCGGTCTGGTGTACCTGCGCCGCCACGACACCCTCGCCCAACTCGCGGCCGGTTTCGGCATCTCCGTCGGCACCGCCCACGCCTACACGGCAGCGGTCATCGCCCTGCTCGCCGACCGCGCGCCCGGGCTCCTGCGGAGCCTGCGCGAAGCCGACCCCGACTACGTCCTGCTGGACGGCACCCTCGCGGAGTGCGACCGGGTCGGTGACAGCCGGGCCGACTTCTCCCAAAAACACCGACGCCACGGGCGTGAACGTGCAGGTGGTGACTGATCCAGTCGGACGGTTGCTGTGGATCTCCACCGGATCATCCGGATCATCCGGATCTGCGAACGCCAGGGCGTTCCGGTTCTCGCCGACCGCGCCTACATGGGTGCCGGCCCATGGGTGACAACATCTCTCAGACGCCTGGCTTTGTTCACGAGTTTCGGGTTCTGGCACAGATCTTGGGGAGTCGTCGCAGAGCGTTACCCCGATGTTCGATTGCGAGGAGACGGGTTCGTGTGAGACCGCGTACGCCTTGTCGTCCCCCGAAGCAGAATTGACGCTCCCTCAGATGTCTGCCGACGGCTGCTGCGATCGGTTGTGCACGGTGATGGTGCTGGTCATGCAGACCGATGCACCGTTCTGGGACTCCCTAGTGTTCGCCGGGATCGACGAAGTGGATGTCGAGGCGGCGACGGCCGCGTTCGGCACTGTCGAGGTGGTGGCGAGAGGCCGCGCGGCCAGCTCTGCATGTCCGGACTGCGGCCGCTTCTCGGACAGAGTCCACAACCGATACCAGCGCAGGCTGAAGGATCTTCCGCTCGCTGAACAGGGCTTCGTGATCCAGCTGACGGTCCGGCGCTTCATCTGCGGCAGCTCTACGGCCGAGCCGGATTCGAACTACTCCGCAAGATGATCCTGCTCCAGTAAGACTCCGAGACGCCCCCAAGATCTGTGCAAGAACCGGGAAGTAGGAATATTTGCTGCGGCGGGCGTGTGGACAGGGGTCCATGCAGGTGCCCAGCCGTGTCAGGATGGCCTCATGTTGATCCGAAAGGGCGATGCCGCGTAGGCGTCCCAAGGCCGTCCGTGCAGAGCGGTGGCGGCCACGATGGCAGTATCCGGTCCTGAGGGTCCGTGGTGTCTCCGCGCGGACTCGTGCAGCGATCCGCCGGGTCGAAGACCAGGAGATGTGGCCCAACGCGGTCGCTAATGCGCTCTCTCGTTTCGAGTGGGCTTTTAAGCAGCCTGGTCGGTATCTGAACGCCTCCGAGGCCTGTTCGCCCGGGATAGAGGTGGAAGATGCCCGTGATGACCTGGAGTGGGCGCTGCAGCACCTTCCTCCCGGGGCCAAACGGGACTTGGGCCGACTGATCACGCGCATTGATGAGGAATTCGAGCGCCGTACCTTGCCGGAGCCCAACAACATGGAGTGGGCAATGGACGGCTGGTGGTGGACCAGAATGCGTGAACGCTGACGGACCCCCGGGGTTGTGACCCTCTCCTGCAATCGAACGACCCCGTCACACTCCGCGACCGCTCCCCGAGATCTGTGCCAGAACCCCGTTCTCGTGGACAGAGCCAGACGCCCGCCAGGCCGCGACCTCACACCAACCCAACAAGCCCTCAACCACGCGCTGTCGACGGCACGGGCACCGGTCGAGCGCGGCGTCCCACGACTGAAGTCGTGGCGGATCTTCCGCAGGTCCCGGTGCAACCCGAATTGAATGTCGTCCATCGCCGACGCCGTCCTCACCCTGGAGCGGCAACGCTGACAGAGCGCCGTGATGGGGTCCTGCAGCAGTCGAGCCTCGGGTGCGTGGGCACGGATCCAGGTCATCGCAGGCTCTCGTTGGTACGAGCGCTCCAGACCGCCAGTGCGGCTGCCAGGGCGCAGGCGCCGCCGAGCCACAGAACGCCCTGAAGGGTGAGCGTGTCGACGATGACGCCGCCGGCCAGTGCGCCGAGGCCAATCGACAGGTTGAACACCGCCACCCACAGGGAGGAGGCCGCTTCCACCGCCTGTGGGGCCGCCTTGATCATCCAGGTCTGCAGGCCGACCGACACGCCGCCGTAGGCCAGACCCCAGACGATCAGCAAAATGGCGCCGCCGACCGTCGTCTGGCCCAGCAGCAGGAAGAGCGGCATCGCAACCGCGAGGGACACGGCGATGATCAACACGCTCCGGTGCACCCTGCGCGCCAGTGCCGCGCCGGCGGCGAAGTTGCCGATCATGCCTGCCATGCCGAACCCGAACAGCAGCGGGCCGACGAATCGTTCATCGATACCCGACAGCTTCTGAAGTGCTGGACTCACGAAGGTATAAGCCGAAAAGTGACCGAACACGATGAGGACCGTCGCGATGACGCCGATGCGCACACCCGGGTTGCGGAACTGCTCAGCCAGGAGACGCGGCCGAATAGCCTGCGAGGCGGCCAGCGGCGGCAGCGCGGCCAGCAGGGCGATCAGCACGATGAGCGCCAAGGCGCTCATCGAGGCGAAGGCGATGCGCCAGCCGGCGAGTTCACCGATCAGAGTGCCGAGCGGGACGCCGAACACGTTCGCTGCTCCGACGCCGCCGAAGATGATCGCAGTGGCGCGTGGCACGTTCTCAGTGGATACAAGCCGGACGGCCAGGCCGCTGGCGATGGCCCAGAAGCCACCGATCGCCACCCCGACCAGCACCCGGGAGGACACCAGGACGGCGAAGTTCGGTGCCACGGCCGATGCCACGTTGGAAAGGGTCATCAACGCCATCAACCCGAGCAGCAGGAGCCTTCGGTCCAGTCCGCCGACGAGTACCGGCACCACTGGTGCCGCGACCGCGGCGACCAGGCTGGGCACCGTCACCATGAGCCCAGCTGTTCCTTCGGAGACCGACAGTGCCGACCCCACGGAGGTCAGCAGGCCGATCGGCAGTTGTTCGGCGGTCACCAGCAGGAACGTTCCCAAGGCCACCGCGCTGACCGCCAGCCAGTGATCTTCCTTTGGTGCCTGCGGGGCGCCGGCCAGGGCGGCGGGCTGTTCTGCGGTCGTCACCGGTGTCTCCTCCACTCATTCGGGAGCGATCGCTCCCATACGTGGGGACCATAGTATGGGAGCGATCGCTCCACAAGTTCGGTAGACTCAGGGCATGGCACGCCCCCGACAGTTCGACGAGCAGGACGCGGTCGTCAGAGCGACCGAGCTGTTCTGGCGACGCGGTTACCACTCCACCTCGGTGCGTGATCTGGGTGACGAGCTCAAGCTCACGCCCAGCAGCCTGTACCGGACGTTCACCGACAAGCACACCCTGTTCCTGCGCGCGCTCGACCACTACCGGGCCACGGAGTCCGCTCAGGCCGAGCGATTGCTCGGCGCCGACGGCCGGCCGATCCGGCAAGTGCTGCGGGACTGGATGCTGTGGCTGGTCACCTGCCCGCCCGACGGCGAGCCCGGCAGAGGCTGCTTCGTGGTCAACACCGCCACCGAACTCGGCACCAGCGACGACCAGGTCCGCCGACGGACCGAGGCCGCCTTCGAGGTCACCCGGCAGGCGCTGCGCTCGTTGCTGCTCCAGGGGCGGCGCAAGGGCGAACTGCCCGCCGATCTCGACGTCGACGCCGCCGTGGAACTGCTGTTCACCACGGTTCTCGGGCTGCGGGTACGGGAACGCGCTGGCCACGACCCCGCACGTTTGGCCACCGCGATCGATGTCGCGATCCGGGCGTTGGGGCCCACGTCGAGGACACCTTCCTGACCGCCACGGCACCAGTCCAGCATTACCTCCACCGGACCACTGGCGACTGGCGACTGGCGACTGGCGACTGGTCAGAAGTGCAGACCATGGGCATGGGCTTTCGCCCCCGCAGCCCCTCGGGACGAGTTCGGCAAGCCCCCGAATCCCAACATCGTCAATCGCCGCGACCTTCCCCACCCAGGGGTGGCAATGCTGAACGAGCTCAGTGCTTCGGTTGGCCACTGAGTGCGATGGTTGGCCACCAACGAGCGCTGCGGTTGGCCGCCTCGTCGGTCTTGGGGGTGTAGACAGCTGTGAGCTGGCTGGGCCCGGACTGGGAAGGTCGGTTGGCCTAGAGTCTGTCGTGACCGAACGGCCGGAGGTGCCATGTCCGAAGGGGAAGCCGTGGTGGACAGATGACAGCACAGGGCCAGCGGCGTGAGCTTGCCGAGTTCCTCCGCAGCCGGCGGGCGCGGCGCACGCCTGCGGAGGCGGGGCTGCCAACCGTCGGGCGGCGGCGCACTCCTGGCCTGCGGCGCGAGGAAGTCGCGACGCTGGCCGGGGTGAGCATCACCTGGTACACGTGGTTGGAACAGGCCCGCAATATCCGCGTCTCGCGCCAGATTCTCGGAAGCCTGGCCACAGCGCTCGGACTTGATGCGGTCGAGCGGGCCCATCTGTTCCGGCTGGCCGATGAACCGCCTCCGGACCGGGCTTCACGCACCGAACTGCCACCCCAGTACGAGCTGTTGCTCACCCACCTCGACCCGAACCCGGCCTTCATCGTGAATCCGCGGTTCGACATTCTGGCCTGGAACCGCGGCTGCGAACTCCTCTACGGCGAGCTGGGCGCCCTGTCGGCATCGCGACGCAACGTCCTGTGGCTCACGTTCACCGTACCCGAGGTGCGGGAGATGACCCGAGACTGGGAGACGGAGGCCGCGCTCACTGTCGCGCTGTTCCGCACGCAGGCGAACGAAGGCATCCTGGCACCCGAGATCACTGGACTCATCGCGGAACTGTCCGACGCCAGCCCCGACTTCGCCCGCTTGTGGCGACGCAAGGACCTGGCGCCGTTCGTGCCCAAGGCCCGTACGATCGACCATCCGGTACTCGGCGAGGTCACCCTCGACTACGTGAAGCTACACGTGGCGAACGACGACAAGACGCTGGTGTCGTATCTGCTGCCACCGGGCTCAGAAATGGAAAGCCAATTCCTGAAACTCACCGGGAATCCGGATGCCTGAACGTCAGGCGACCGTGAACCCGCCGTCGACCGGGAGGACCGCGCCAGTCACGTAGTCGGCGCCAATGAGGTAAGCGATCGCGTTCGCAACATCACCAGGCCGCCCGATCCGCTTGACCGGAAGATCCGCCGCCACGGCGCTGAACTGGGCCGCACGCTGTTCCTCCGGCAGGAACGACCACCAGGGAGTGTCGACGGCCCCGGGGGCCACCGCGTTGACCCGCACCGGAGCCAGTTCGGCGGCGAGCGGGGACACGATCCGCTCGATCGCACCGTTGACCGCGGCGAGCGCCACGCTGCCGGGCAGGGCGGCCCTCGCGGTGGCTGCAGAGATCATCGTGACCGAGCCGGTGACGTCGGCCTTCTGGATCGCGTACAGGTACGGGAAGAGCTTGCCGTCGAAGGCACCCCGGATGCTGGCCAGGCTCACCTCCGCAAGCGGCCCGAACCCGAGCGCACCTGGACTGAATGCCAGCACGAGATGGTCGATGACGCCGATCCGCTGGAAGAAGTCCGCCACGTCCCTTTCTGAGGCACCGTCGATCTGTTCGGCACCGGCCACCCGGTCCTTGGCCGCCACCAGCTTCTCGGGGTCCCGTCCGGTCACGATCACCTCGGCGCCGGCAGCCGTCAGTCTCTCAGCTGCCGCGAGGCCGATCCCGGACGTCCCGCCCATGATCACAACGCGCATCGCGTGAGTCTCCGATTCAGAGGTCTGGGTTGTGTTTGCCTCATCAGCCTCGGGAATCCGGGGACAGGGAGCCAGATACGCCTGATGCTGGTGGTCCGGCCACCCCCCAAACCGTGTCCAGGTGAGGCTCAGACCGGCGTCACTATCACGACGAGGTCGCGCTGCGAGGGCCCCGGACACAGCCGGACACCGGGCCCGTCGGGCTCACGGGCCGGGCGTTGTCGAGCGGACGTGTCTCCTTGCCAGCTCAGGTGGCTGCCAGGAGGACCGCGGTGTAATGCGTGGTGAAGGTGGCGATGGTCAGGGCGGGAAGATCTCGTGGAAGCCGAACCAGGCCGGTGAGGGGTCGGGGCCTTTGAGGGCACGGTTCAGCGCCCACCCGTCGTTGGAGTGGAACAACGGTGCCAGATCGTCCTCTCCCATCCGCCCGCCCGGCCCCGGAACGTTCTGTTCAGGAGTGGTTGTCGCCGCCATGGGTCACCTCGCCATGAAGTGGAGGAGTCTTGGTGACTTGGAGTCGCACTGGGTGCCACCACGTCCGGCAGGCGGCCTTGGACTGTGCTGACCAGATCGAGCCGCACATCTGGAGCCTCCGGCCGACGAGAACCGAACAACCCCACTCCGTCCCCAACTCGGCATACGGAGTGCTGAGTCGTGGCCTGGCACAGGTCCACATCCGCGGGCCCGGGACCACGCCCGGACCACTGCGGGTCGCCGCAAGCACCGGGGGGTCCATGGAGACACCGTCGAGTGACGTGGAGTTCGACGTGGACGCTCCCCTGTTCGTGGTCTGGTCGGTGTCCCGCCTCGCGGACGGCCGTCTGCTGGAGACAACTCGAACGGTCTGGCTGGGCAGCCGGGTCCGCTTCCACTACACGGGCTGAGAGCCCTCACGGCTCGCCGGGGCTTCCAGGAATCGAGCAGCCTCCTCGGAAACTGCGGCAGATCCCTGACAGGCCCCTGGATTGAGCGGGTGCGGTTCGTGACCTGGCACCTTGTCGAATGGCCAGCCGCGGCACGAACCGTGCCGTCTATCCGCGATCGCCGCTTTCTCCCCCGTATGTCGCTGAGCGCTGATGGCGGTGTCCTTCATCCAGCCCCACTGGCCGTTGTCGGCCTCGGTCCACGCCCAGCGGTAGGGATGTGGTCCACCCACGTACTCGTCGGGCAGGCCTCCGTCGTAACGGCGGTCGAACCAGCTGGGATTGGTGTACATGTAGCCGACGATGAGGCCGAGGCGCATGTCGTGCTGGGACGCACCGACCAGGCCCATGCGCGCGCCGAAGTCTCGGCGGCCGCGTGCACGCACCCCCGGGTGGGCTGCCGCCACTCTCGTGCTGGCTCAAGTCGAGGCCTCCGACCAGCCATCCGATGCTGCGCAGCGGGCCCTGGACGTCCTTGACCAGATTCCGCCGAGCCGGCTGCGCGCGACCGCCCGCACCCGGCTGGGGCGCCTGGACGGACTGCTCGCTGCCCGCCCTGCCGACAACGTCGCCGACTTCCGCGAAGCGGTGCGGACCCTGCCGCCCCCGGTAGACACGTACGGGGCAGCCTCGGGGGGACGCCCTTGGCTGAGCTGGGTTTGGCCGCGGGGTCGAGGTGGTCTGGGTCATTCGTCGTTCCTGTTGCTCATCGCAGAAGGAATCGACTTGATGCCTCGAAAGGAGCCGTCGTTCACACTCGCGTCCTGCTCACGCCGCACCACCAGGTCGCACGTCCCGCGTCGGGCGCTCGTGTGGTTCGGTCAGGTCCTCGTAAGTGTCGGGCGGGATTGATTCCCGCCCGGCACAATGCCGCTGACGATGGGTGACGGATGAGGGGTTCAAGTCACCAGGACTCCGGGACCTGCCATTGAACGCAGGTCGGTCGCCGCCCGCCGGACGTCAAGAACTCCTTTACCGCACGACGTACGAGCTCGATTGGGATCTCTGAACGGTCAGGAAACTCAGTCATATTTCCGGCGATAAAGTAGGAGACTTTTCCACGCCCTCCCGACGCGCCGAGGGTAACCACATTCCCGTCTTGATCCATGAACTCTAGGACGCCGACCTGCAGCTTTCCGTCCACCCCCACCAGAAGCTCATGGTCCGGGAAACCGGAGGGCAGGAGCGGACGGTTCAAGGAATGCAGTTCCGCCGCATTATGAAAGGGAGGGGCTTCCAGGAGTGCATCGATCAAGGCATCTACATCTCCTTCGGAATGAATGAGTGGGAGATTTTCAGCGTGTCCCTTCTGATAGTAGGCTTCCGCCAGCCACTCCGTCACGGTGCACCTCCATATGTCTTCGACGTCCAACCACCGGCCTGATTCGGTGTATTCCATACGCGAGCGGTCTTTCAGGGCCGATCTACACCCGCAGCGCCCTGGTCGTGGTTCGCCTGTACTCGAGACCGAGTAGGTCCTCCATCGCGAGCGAGCCTTGGGACCAAGAGCGCGGCGTCTGGGCGGCCTGGAACCAGGCCCTGGCCGCCGTGATCGACCGGTTGAGTAGCGTCCAGCGCGCTTCGCGGTTGACCCGCTGCACGACGCGAAGTCTCGCTGGTGAGCACCATCGCCTGGTGCGGGCAGGTTTTCCTCTTTGGTTCCCAAGTTCTACGGCGCATTGGAGCATTCGGAATATTCATCGCACTCCATAGCAACTCGTATTAACAGTACTAAAATTCTCGATCTTGGCCCAGGATGAAACCGGATTACGTCAAGGGATGGGGAGCGGGATGAAGAAGATCGCGCGTGTGCTTGTAGCCATCACGGCGGGGGCCGGACTGACCTTCGGAGGGATCACCGCCACAGCGTCCGCCTCGCCAAGTCTGAGTTACGAGTGTCCGGACTTGGCGGAAGGGCTGGCGGGACCCTGCGTTGCCTCGTTGCAGCAGGCTCTGAACGCCAACGGCGCCAACCTGGTTGTCGACGGCATCGATGGGCCTCTCACCGCACAGGCCACGCGGGACTTCCAGTCATCTCATGGCCTTGTCGTCGACGGCATTGCGGGTCCGCGGACCAAGGCCGCGCTGACCTTGAACGCTTCCGTGCCCACCCCGCGCCTGACTACGCCTGCCGCGCCCCCGGCACCAACCCTGCCCGCCCCGAAGAAGAATCTGTACGACCGATTCACGGACGGCGTCTGCGGCATCGTCGGGGCAGGCGCCGGGGCAGCCAGCTGGGTGGTGGTCGGAGGCGCCGACGTTGCGAAAACCAAGGACCCTGCAACAGCTGCCGCTGCGGCGGCCGCAGGTGCCGCAACGGGAGCCGCAGCCACCAAGTGGGCCTGCAACAAGATAGTTGAGATCCCCCCGGCTGGCTGATCCACCCGCTCGCTGAAGCGTGATGCCCTGTCTATATGCAGACTGGGCTATGGAGCGGACAGACGGCTGGCAAAGATGGCGGCTGGGTTGTCGGCCCGGGTCGGCGCCGTCGTTGTCGAACCGTTCGCGCTGTCCAGAGGAAACCGCACTGGAACGGCTTCAGGACAGCTGGCTGCACGACACGGGTGAGAGGGACGGGCGATGAGCGTGTCGCGTCTGCCTACCAGCGTCACCAGGTGGGCGGGCGCGTTGTCTGTGCCCTGGGACTGACCTGCTGTACCGCGGTGGTTATAGAAAGCCGACCCACAGATGAGTGGCCGGGGACGATGGCCGGCACCCCAGCCCTGGTGGTGCCTATGGCGGTCGCGCCTCGTTGCGCAAGGTATGGGCGAACCAGAGGACTTCGTGTCGACCAGCAGGGCGTTGTTCACGGCGATGGAGTCGTCCGCGCGGGCGGTGGAACAGCAGACCCGCGAGCCCGCCGCCCAGGAGCTGGCGCAGCGGGACTCTGGGTTCGCGCGGATGACGGGCGAGCTGATGACCCTCCTGGGCAGCCTTGAGGAGGACTGGAAGCGCGGGCTGGTGTCCAGTCGGGAAGAACATAGGGGCACCCCCCGCCCGGCCCCGGCCCGTGCCGGCCGGATCAGCTCAGGGACGATCCTGCCAGCCCCGTGACCAGCCCAAACCGGTCCACCCGAACCACGCACTACAAGGAAAGTCCCACGCCGATCACTGCATCCCGAGACGATCACTGAACTTGCACCTCAGAAGCCCTGCAGCATTCAAAGCCCTACGGAAGCCCCAGCTCAGAGGCACACCACACCACGCAAAGAAATCCTGAAACGATCACTAGAACCCAGACCAACACGTCACCGCCTCTAGTGATCATCAACGGATTTGTCACGGGCGCTCGGTGATGGCGTGCCGGACGGTCGACCCGCTGTGGACGGCGCCGGGATGCCGGGGGAAGAGCTGGGCACGCAGGCGGCTGCCCACTCCGTCGGCGGCCACGACCACATCCGCTTCGAGGGCGCCGTCCTTGAGTGTCAGCCGCACGCTGGGCGGGGCCAGCATGGTCGGCGGAGGTCGCCTCCGCCCGACGATCAGGCACTCGGACGGCAGCCGGGATGCGCGGCCGGGCTCTCGAACAGTCACCGGTCGGTGCCGGTGTCACTGAGGCAGCGGCACATCAGGAACCCCGCCCGGTCCGCAGCCCCGGCAGCCCGCCCCCGCAACCCTCCCGGATCTGCACCCGCCCCGCCCGGCCCCGCCCCGCACGAGCCGCTGAGACGGAGTTCAGCTGGACTCGCGGACGACGAGTCGGCAGGGAACGGTGTGCAGGCCCGGTTCCGGCTCGGAGCCGATGGCGTCAAGCAGCCGCAGGGCGGCCTGCCGACCGATCTCGGCGAGGTCCGTGTCGATCGTGGTGAGGGGCGGGCGGCAGGCCAGGGCCATGACGTCCCAGTTGTCGTAGCCCACGATGGCGACCCGGCCGGGAACGTCCAGGCCGCTCTCGCGCAGGGTGTCGGCGACGCCCCTGGCGATCTGGTCGTTGCCGCAGAAGAAGGCGTCCGTGTCCGGTGCGGTGCGCAGGACCGCCTCGGCGGCGCGGCGCCCCCATGCCTCGCTCCACTCGCCGAAGTGGACACGGCCGGTGGAGAGTTCGAGCGAGGCGCGTTCCAGCAGTTCGACGGTGTGGTGGGCGCGGTCGCGGGCGGCCGCGTGGTGGGCGGGGCCGGTGATGTGCGCGATCCGGGTGCGGCCGGTCGCCAGTAGATGATCGACGGCGAGCTGCGCTCCGCTCCGGTCGTCGGAGACGACGGAAATGTCGTCCGGGTCGGTGGACGGGGAGAGCGCGTAGACCGTCGGTATCGGATCGATGCCCTTGAGCGGAGGGCGCGGGTCGGTGCGGCGGCCGGTCACGATGATGCCGTCCACCCGGCGGTCCGTGAGGTTGCGCAGGTGGTGTTGTTCGCGGATGGCGTCGCCACGGGTGTCGCACAGCAGCACCGAGATCTTCCCGGCCCCCAGCGCGTCTTCGGCGCCGAGCAGGACAGGAGTGCTGAAGCGGCCGATGCCGTCGGTGGTCATCAGCCCCACGGTCCAGCTGCGGCCGGTGTGGAGGCTCTGCGCATGCTGGTTGGGGCGGAAGTCGAGCTCCTCCACTGCTGCCAGGACGCGCTGCCGCGTCTCGGGCCGCATCCTGCCGTTGCCGTTCAGCGCTTTCGAGGCCGTGCCGACGCTGACGCCGGCCAGCTTGGCAACGTCAGCGAGCTTCGCCCGCCCGGCTGGAGGAGACCCTGGAACGACGGTCACGCGCAATCCTTTTCCTAGATGACGTCGGCGGTCCACATATTGGCACTGTTCGCGGCCACTGGCCAGCCTTGACGAGGAAACGGCAAATAGTTTGGTACCCCCCTTGACTCACGCTCGCCAGCTACCTACGTTTCCGACAGAAAAACGATTTCCCAAGCGGGTCCGAGAGACAGAGCACCGCCTGCCCGGTCTTCCCGGGACGCCATGACACCCACCGTGCGCCGGCCCCACCCGCTTCCCCCTCTACCTCTTCGGAGAGCCATGCCCCGCCCACGTTCAGCCGTGCCTTCCTCCCCGTCCTCGGCCTCGTCCGATGCGGGAGGCAGCCCCACGGGTCCGGTCCGCCTCGGTCCGGGCGCCAAGGCCGCGCTGGTCCCCGCCACCGTCGAGATACGCGCCGGTTTCTGGGACACCCGGCGTGCGGTGAACGCCCGCACCTCCATCCCGCAGGGCCCAAACCTGTTGGAGTCCGCGGGAAACCTGAACAACCTGCGGATCGTGGCGGGCATCGCCGAGGGTGAGTTCCGGGGCGGGTACCCGTTCGTGGACTCGGATGTCTACAAGTGGCTGGAGGCCGCGTCCTGGCAGCTCGCCCGGCGAACGCCCGAGGACGGGGGCCCGCTCGCCGCGGACGTGGAGCGGATCGTCGCTCTCGTCGCCGACGCGCAGCAGCCCGACGGCTATCTGAACACGTGGTTCCAGCTGCTCAAGAGCGGTGAGCGGTACCAGGACCTGCGCTGGGGCCACGAGTTGTACTGCGCCGGGCACCTCATCCAGGCCGCGGTGGCCCATCACCGGTCCACCGGCCGTACCGAACTGCTCGACGTGGCCGTGAAGTTCGCCGACCACATCGACTCGGTCTTCGGCCTGCCCGGCAGCGGCAAGCCCATCGACGGCATCGACGGCCACCCCGAGGTCGAGACCGCCCTGGTGGAGCTGTACCGGGAGACCGGCGAACGGCGCTACCTCGACCTCGCCGGCTACTTCGTCGACCGCTTCGGCCACGGACTGCTCGGCGGCGAGGCGTACTGCCAGGACCGCGTCCCCCTGCGTGAGGCGGCCAACGTCGAGGGGCACGCCGTACGCCAGTTGTACCTGCTGGCCGCCGCCACCGATCTGGCGACCGAGACGGAGGACGCCGAACTGCGCGCCGCCGCCGAACGGCTGTGGTCGGCGATGACCGCCACCAAGACGCATGTGACCGGCGGACTGGGCGCACACCACGACGAGGAGGACTTCGGCGACCCGTACGAACTCCCCAACGAGCGCGCCTACTGCGAGACCTGCGCCGCCATCGCCTCCATCCAGTGGAGCTGGCGCATGGCCCTGCTCACCGGCGAGGCCCGCTACTCCGACCTGATCGAACGCACCCTGTTCAACGGCTTCCTGGCCGGTGTCTCCCTGGACGGCGAGAGCTGGCTGTACGTGAACCCGCTCCAGGTCCGCGACGGGCACACCGACCCCGGCGGCGACCAGTCGGCCCGCCGCACCCGCTGGTTCCGGTGCGCCTGCTGCCCGCCCAACGTGATGCGGCTGCTGGCGTCCCTGGAGCACTACCTCGCCTCCAGTGACGCAGGCGGCCTGCAGATCCACCAGTACGCCACCGGGCGCTGCACCGGCGACCTCGACGGAACCCCGGTCGCGGTGCGCGTCGAGACCGGCTACCCCTGGCAGGGCACGATCGGCCTGACCGTCGAGGAGACCCCGGCCGACCGTCCCTGGACCCTCTCGTTGCGCATTCCCCAGTGGTGCCGAGAGTTCCGGGTCCGGTGCGGGGACACGGTGTACGACCAGAGCGACGCGCCGGTCAGGGACGGCTGGCTGCGACTGGAGCGCACCTGGGCGCCCGGTGACCAGGTCGTCCTCGAACTCGCCCTGGAGCCCCGCCTCACCGTCGCGGACCCCCGGGTGGACGCCGTACGCGGCTGCGTGGCGATCGAGCGTGGCCCGCTCGTGTACTGCCTGGAAGGGGTCGACCACCCCGGCGGCGGCCTGGACGACATCGTCCTCGACACCACCCGCCCCCTTCAGGTGCAGCACCGCCCGGACCTGCTCGGCGGCGTCACCACGGTCGTGGCGACCGGCCGACGGCGGCACATCACCGACGCGGGCTGGTGGCCGTACGCCTCCGCCGACAGCGCAGCCCCCGAGACGGACGGGGACCCGGTCGAACTCACCGCCATCCCCTACTACGCCTGGGCCAACCGCCAGGACGGCAGCATGCGCATCTGGCTGCCGACCTCCTGACCCCTCCCCCCTCCTCTTCCGCTTTCCCTCCTTCTTCCTCCTCCGCTCCCTACGAGCTGCCCCAAAGACAACGAGGTCACCGTGAGAAACTCCCGCCGTACCCTGATCGCCGCCATTGCCGCCGTCGGCGCGCTCACCTCCGTCGCCGCCTGCGGCGGTGGTTCCGACTCCTCCGCCTCCGGGTCCGGCAACGCCGGCGGAACGTACACCTTCTGGGACCCGTACCCGCAGTTCGACGCCTCCTCCGCCTGGGGCAAGCTCGTCACCAAGTGCGGCACCGACGCCGGGGTCAAGATCAAGCGCACCGGCATGGACACCACGGACCTGGGCAACAAGGCGCTGCTCGCCGCCCAGCAGGGCAACGCTCCCGACGTGATGCTCGTCGACAACCCGGTCGTCTCCACGCTGGTGGAGGCGGGGATCCTCAACAAGACGAGCGACCTCGGCCTGGACACGAAGCCGATCCAGAAGAACATCCTCGGCGCGGGCACGATCGACGGAGCCTCCTACGGTGTGCCGATCGGCGCCAACACCCTCGCGCTCTACTACAACGAGAAGGTGCTCTCCGCCGCCCACGTCGACCCCGCCTCCATCAAGGACTGGGCCTCGCTGACGGCGGCCCTGAAGAAGGTCAAGGACGCCGGCAAGAAGGGCATCACCTTCTCCGCGATCAACACCGAGGAGGGCAGCTTCCAGTTCCTGCCGTGGTTCTGGGGCTCCGGCGGCGACCTCACCAAGCTCGACTCGTCGAAGGGCGTGGCCGCGCTGTCCCTGTGGAAGCAGTGGGTCGACGCCGGGTACGCGCCCAAGGACGTTCTGCAGAACACCCAGACGACCAGCTGGCAGGAGTTCGCCACCGGCGACTACGCGTTCGGCGAGAACGGCACCTGGCAGCTCGGCAACGCGGAGAAGGCAGGCTTCGGCTACGGCGTCATCAGCATCCCGGCGCAGAGCGGGGGTGCGGCTCCGGTACCGACCGGCGGCGAGTTCGTCACCGTGCCCGTGCAGAAGGACAGCGCACGCTACGACGTCAGCAAGAAGATCGTCACCTGCCTGACCAACTCCGCCAACCTGCTGTCCACGGACACCACGCTGGCCTACGTCGCCCCCACCGTGGCGGTGCAGGCCAAGCAGGTCACGGCGAACCCGAAGCTCAAGCCGTGGGTCGACGCGGTGGCCGCGGCGCGCGGGCGCACCAGTGGTGGTCTGGGCACCAAGTACCCGACCATCTCCCAGCCGATGTGGACCGCTGTGCAGAGCGCCCTGTCCGGCGGCCAGAGCCCGCAGGCCGCTCTCGAGACCGCGCAGAAGGCCGCTGACAAGGGCAAGAGCTGACACTCGAGGTCCTCGTGGCACACCCGGGGCATCCTCCGGCAGGACCGCACGACCCCCGAAGCGTCCGGACACCGCCACCGCCCCGGGCAGGCCACCCGCACACAGGAGTTCGCATGACCATCGCCCGCGTCGACCGCCGCGCACAGCGGTCCCCGGTCAGGTCCGGGTCGACCGGCACCGCCGACCCGACGGACGTGTCGGCGCTCCGGCGCCGCCAGCGCCGCAAGAGCCGGCTGACCGCACTGGCGTTTCTCGCGCCGCTGGCCGTCTACCTCATCGCGTTCTACGCCTATCCCCTGTACCGCAACCTCGACCTGAGCCTGCGCAACTACACCGTTCGCTCGTTCGTGGCGGGCGACGCGCCCTTCTCGGGGCTGGACAACTTCAGGACCGTCCTGGACGATCCCACGTTCGGCCCGGCGATGCGCCACACCATGATCTTCACCTTTGTGTCGATCGCCTTCCAGTACGCCGCCGGGCTCGCGCTCGCGGTCTTCTTCAACCGCCACTTCCGGCTGGCCGGCACCCTCAGGGCGCTGTTCCTGATCCCCTGGCTGCTGCCGCTGATCGTGTCGGCGTCGACCTGGTCGTGGATGTTCAACAGCGAGTCCGGGGTCCTCAACTACGCCCTCCACTTCGTGGGCGTGGCCCCGGTCGACTGGCTCAACTCACCGGACTGGGCACTGCCCTCGGTCATCATCGCCAACATCTGGATCGGCATCCCGTTCAACCTGGTGATCCTCTACAGCGGCCTGCAGAACATCCCCGGTGAGCTGTACGAGGCCGCGTCCCTGGACGGGGCGAGCGCCTGGCAGCAGTTCCGCCGGATCACCTTCCCGCTGCTGCGGCCGGTGTCGGCGATCACGCTGCTGCTGGGTCTCGTCTACACCCTGAAGGTCTTCGACCTGATCTGGATCATGACCAAGGGCGGCCCGAGTGACGCCTCGTCCACGCTGGCGACCTGGTCCTACCAGCTCGGATTCGGCACGCTGCTGCCGAAGTTCGGCCCGGGCGCGGCCGTCGGCAACATCCTCATCCTCATCGCCCTCGTCTTCGGGCTGCTGTACATCCGCGTCCAGAGGAGGCAGGAAGCGTGAAGTCGCGTACC
This sequence comes from Streptomyces sp. NPDC058307, assembly GCF_042880295.1. Lineage (NCBI taxonomy): Bacteria > Bacillati > Actinomycetota > Actinomycetes > Kitasatosporales > Streptomycetaceae > Streptomyces > Streptomyces sp. NPDC058307. The sequence continues at coordinate 48,420 of NZ_JBHVYZ010000038.1, read as the reverse complement.
GGATCCCGCCGTTACACCGTCATCGGGCTCGTGCTCACCGCCGTGATGCTGTTCCCGGTGTACTGGATGATCAACGTGTCGCTCACCCCGCAGCAGGACATGCGCAAGAGCCCACCCGACCTGCTGCCGCTGCACCCCACCTTCGAGGGCTACCGGGCCGTGCTCAACGACCAGATGCCCTACCTCGGCACCAGCCTGCTCATCGGTCTGGGCACGGTCGTCCTCACCCTCGTCCTCGCGGCCCCGGCCGGTTTCGCGCTGGCCAAGCTCCGGCCCTTCGGCGGCGGAGTTCTCGGCCTCGTCCTGCTGGTCGCCCAGATGATCCCCGGCATCGTCATGGCGATGGGCTTCTACGGCATCTTCCTCGACCTCGGGCTGCTGAACTCCTGGTGGGGTCTGATCATCGCGGACTCGACCATCGCCGTGCCCTTCGGCGTCATGATCTTCACGGCGTTCATGTCGGGCATCCCCGGCGAGCTGATCGCCGCGGCCCGCATCGACGGCGCCGGCACCTGGCGCACCTTCCGGTCCGTCGTGCTTCCGGTGAGCCGCAACGCGATCGTCACGGTCTCCCTCTTCAGCTTCCTGTGGGCCTGGTCCGACTTCGTCTTCGCCAACACCCTCGACGGCGGCGGCGACTGGCGGCCGATCACCCTCGGCATCTACCACTACATCGGCAACAACAACCAGGAGTGGAACGCGATCATGGCCACCGCCGTCGTCGCGTCCCTGCCGGCCGCGGTGCTCCTCGTCCTCGCCCAGCGCTACGTGGCCGCCGGCGTGACCGCGGGCGCGGTCAAGGACTGAGCACCTGTGCCCACCGCCCCCGACCCACCGGCCAGGCGGGGCCGTGCTCCGCCGCCTCGCTCGTACACCACGTTCGCTCGTACACCACGTGGGGCTGCCACCCGTCACAAGGGTTCACGTCCCCCGCGATCCGTCCGGCCTGTCCCCCGAGCCGCCCCACCCCGGCGCACCCCGCCACCAGCACGTCCCGTCCAGCACTCAGGAGAGCCGCTGATGTCATACCTGAGCTCCCAGCGCCGCCGCAGAGCCACCCTCGGCCGCGCCACCGCCGCCACCCTCGCCACGGCCCTGGCCACCACGGCCGTCGTCCTGACGGGCACCTCCGCCCAGGCCACCCCCACCTCCTCCACCACTCTGGTGGTCAACGCCGACCAGACCCTGCGTCCGGTCACCCACGTCGGCACGGGCAGCCTCTACGGCCTCGCCGACGACACCACCCCCGCCGACACCCTGGTCCAGGCGCTGAAGCCGAACACCTTCGTGCAGATGGCACCGGGCGGCTCCCAGCTGCCCAACGGCGAGCCCAAGCCCGCCGGTGACGCCCTGGTCGTGGCGCCGAAGGCGGCCCGCGCCGGCGCCAAGGTGGTCGCGCGGATGCCGGACTGGTACCCGGACTTCCCCTACAAGTGGGTCAGCATGAGCGACTGGCTGTCCGCCGTGGACAAGCAGATCGCCGCCGTGAAGGCCTCCAACGTCACCAACATCTCGGCCTGGGCCATCTGGAACGAGCCCGACGCGAACTGGGACACCACCCACGCCGGCCCGTTCGACGCCGCGTGGAGCACGACGTACAAGGAGATCCGCTCCAAGGACACCACCACCCCGATCCAGGGTCCCAGCTTCGCGACGTACACCCGCGCGAAGATGCAGACGTTCCTCCAGGACGCCATCGCCAACAACGCCGTGCCCGACGTCATCGCCTGGCACGAGCTGCAGAGCAGCGCGAACATAGCCGCCCACATCGCCGACTACCGCGCCCTGGAGTCCAGCCTCGGCCTCAGCCAGCGGCCGATCGACATCGAGGAGTACGGCACGCCGTCCGAGATGGGCAACTCCGGCGCGCTCGTCGGCTACGCCGCCAAGTTCGAGCGGGCCGGCGTACGTGACGCCGAACTCGCCTTCTGGAACCACTACGGCACCCTCGGCGACACCCTGACCGACACCGGCGGCTCGCCCAACGGCTCGTACTGGACGTACAAGTGGTACGGCGACATGTCCGGGAACATGCTCGTCACGACGCCTCCGGCCCAGACCGGCATCGACGGCATCGCCGCCCGCAACGGCGCCGGCAACCAGATCAGTGTCGTCGCCGGCGGCTGCAGCGGCTCCTGCGCGGTGACCGTCAACGGCCTGTCGTCCCTGTCGGCCTTCGGCTCCACGGTCCACGTCAAGCTGGAGTACAGCCCGGACACCGGCCGTACGACCGCCTCCCCCGGCCCGATCACCGTCTCCGACGCCGACTACACGGTCACGAACGGCTCGATCACCGTTCCGGTGGCGATGAACGCCTCCGACGGCTACCACCTGGTCATCACCCCCAGCGGCACCAACACCTCCCTGGCCGGGCGGTACCAGATCACCAACAAGAACAGCGGACTCGCCCTGGACACACAGAACGCGGGCACCGCTCAGGGCACCTCGGTCGTGCAGTCCACGTCCACCACGGGCACCGACCAGAACTGGACCCTGACGGCCGCCGGCTCCGGCCTCTACAAGATTGTCAACCAGAAGAGCGGGCTGCTGCTCGGTATCACCAACGCCGGCACCAGTGACGGCGGCACCGCCCTGATCTGGGGTGACAACGGCACCGCCGACCATCTCTGGCAGGTCATCCCGGCACCGGGCGGCTACTACAAGATCGCCAACTACAACAGTGGCCGTCTGCTCGGCGTCACCAACATGAGCACCACCTCCGGCGCACAGGTCATCCAGTGGACCGACAACGGCACCGCCGACCACCTCTGGAAACTCACCTCCCGCTGAGACACCCACCAACGGCCCCGCGCCTGCCAACCAGGGCAGACGCGGGGCCAGCGCGTATGGCGGGCGACTTCAGGCAATGGGCCTTGCGCGGTGCCGCGTCAGAGGTGAGCCGAGCCGCGTCCCTGCCCAGGACGACCGGCGCCCGGCCGACCTTCACGTGGCCACCACCGGGTGCTGCCTGAGACAGGGTCTATCAAACGAGCGGTGTGACTGGGTAGTTGGGCTTACTGACGGGCTGCGGAGGGGCGGCCGTCGAAGGTGATGTCGAAGGCGTTCAGCGCGGTCTTCCAGCGCATGGTCCAGCGGGCCTGGCCTTTGCCGGTGTGATCGAAGGACATGATCGCCATGTAGACGCATTTCAACGCGGCCTGCTCGTTGGGGATGTGCCCGCGGGCCTTGACCGCCCGTCGGATCCGCGCGGAGCAATGCTCAAGACTTGTGGATCGGGGCTTGGGTGGCACGCGAGGGGGCGTACCTTCCCGAGTGATCGATTGGAAGGTCACCGAGTAGGCCGGCGTTCGACGGCCATCACCAGCCGCGGAAGGTCACCACCTCCGCCGGAGTCGTCGAGGTCACGGCCCCGCGCGTGAACGACAAGCGCATCGACGAGGCCACGGGCGAACGCAAGCGGTTCTCCTCGGCGATCCTGCCGCCCTGGGCACGGAAGTCCCCGAAGATCAGCGAGGTGCTGCCACTGCTCTACCTGCACGGCCTGTCCTCCGGCGACTTCGCACCCGCGCTTGAGCAGTTCCTCGCCTCCTCGGCCGGCCTCTCGCCCGCCACCGTGACGCGGCTGACCGTTCAATGGCAGGCTGACCACAGGGCGTTCATGGACCGCGACCTGTCCACCACCGACTACGTGTACGTCTGGGCCGACGACGTCCACCTGCGCATCCGCCTGGAGGAGGCGAAGGCCGCGGTCCTGGTGCTCATGGGCGTGCGGGCCGACGGCACGAAGGAACTGATCGCGATGACCGACGGATACCGCGAGTCGTCCGAGGCGTGGGCCGGGCTGCTGCGGGACTGCGCTCGCCGGGGCATGCGAGCCCCGGTCCTGGCCGTCGGCGACGGCGCACTCGGCTTCTGGAACGCGCTGAACGAGGTGTTCCCCGAAACCCGCCATCAAAGGTGCTGGGTTCACAAAACGGCCAATGTTTTGGACGCGCTGCCCAAGTCGGCCCCGCCCGCGGCCAAGCGCGCGGTTCAGGAGATTTACAACGCCGAGCACAAGGAGCACGCGGCCAGGGCCGTCCGCGCCTTCGAACGCGCCTACCAGGCGAAATACCCCAAGGTCGTCAAGCGGATCACGGACGACGAGGACGAGTTGCTGGCGTTTTTCGACTTCCCCGCCGAGCACTGGGTCCATCTGCGCACCACAAATCCGATCGAGTCGGCCTTCGCCACGGTCCGGTTGCGGACGAAGGTCACCAAGGGCGCCGGCAGCCGGGGAGCTGCCCTCGCCATGGTCTTCAAGCTGATCGAATCCGCGCAGGCCCGCTGGCGCGCGGTCAACGCACCCCATCTTGTGGCGCTCGTGCGGGCGGGCGCCCGTTTTGAACGCGGTCACCTGGTCGAGCGCCCCGAGGAGGCCGCCGCATGAATGGCCTCAACGGCCCCGATGACCGTCTCACCGAGGACGAGCACCAACGATTCGCCCGCTACCTGCACGAGCTGGCCGTCGTCCGTGACGAAGACGAAGCCGATCTGGTGACCAGAATCCTGCGCGACCCGGACACGACGATGGCGCAGTCGGCCATCGTCCGCCACCTCGACCGCCGCGCGGCCCTACTGCTGACCGACGACGGGTTCACCGCCTGGGCCCGCGCGATGGCCGAGATCAGCGCGGAGCGGGAGTTCCTCGCCCGCCGTCTGCGCGCATGGACCCTGCCGTGGTCCATCACCGTGGGCGAGCCGTAGGATTCGGAGGAAGTCACCACCGGATCCGACTGGTTCCAGCGCAAGGCCGTCGAGATCCTGCCCTCACCCGCCGTCCTCACCCTGCTCGCCGAGGCCGGAAGAACCCGACGTGTCCGCGCTGACGCCAGTCGCCGACTGCGTCAGCGACACCACCGCGACTGACTTGATCCACAGGTCTTGACTATTCCTCTGTCCGAGGTCGGCCTCGATCATGTGGGGCTGGCGCTCGGGGTGGAGATGTCCCGCCTGGCCCGCAGCGGACGCGAGTGGCATCAGCTGCTGGAACTGTGCGCGCTGGCCGGCGCCCTGCTGGCCGACCCGGACGGCATCTACGACCCGGCCGAGCACAACGACCGCATGCTGCTGGGGCTGAAAAGGGCACGATCAGTGAGGCCGAACTGCCTCTGATCAAGCAGCGGATGTGGAACGGGCGGATCACCAAGGCCTGACGCGGAGAGCTCGCCGTCCCCCTGCCCATCGGCTATGCCCGGCTGGTGGACGGGCAGGTCGTCAAGGACCCCGCACATAGGGGCAACAACCTCCGCCTGCACCTGACCGTCGGCATGCGTGCGTTCATCGAGACGAACGCCGAGTGGCTCACCGTGTTCCACCTGCCCACCTACGCCCCGGACCTCAACCCACAGGAGGGCATCTGGTCACTGGTCAAACGCGAGATCGGCAACCTCGCCGCCGCGGACCTCACTCAGATCACCCGAGCCGTGAAACGTCGGCTCAAGAGGATCCAGTACCGTCCAGAACTCGTCGACGGCTGCCTCGCAACCACGGCCTGACCCTGAAGGACTGACGTGACTCGTTCCTCCTCCCAGTTCGCGTAGTCGCCCATCGCCACGTCATCACACAAGGTCTCCCACAACCCGTTGTCTGCGAGTGCGGTGGCATCGAGAGCAGCGAGGAGCCGACGAAGCTCGTCCGCCACCTCCTGGAACCTGTCCTCCTCGTCTTCCTCGTAGAACGGGAAGCGGGCGATGATGCCCGCGACGCACCGGTGGAAGGCTTCGAGGTCCCTGTTCACATGCCAGGCGGTCGCGGACCCGATCTTGGGGATCTGCACGACGCGACACGAAGCCACATCGACGCCGAGCCGACCGAACAGGCCGCTGGACCCAAAGACGACCAACCCGCTCTCACCGATCCCGTCCAGGAACGTCGCCTCAGTCAGCGGTTGGTACTCATAACCGATCAGCCCTGCTGGGACGCCGACTTCCCGCAGATCGGCGACGATCTCGGCAGGCACCCCTGGTGAGCAGCCGATACGGACCACGGCGTACTGGGGCAACGGCAACGGCGGGAAGTCTCGGATCACGCGAGCATCATCCTCGTGCTCCAACCACACCGGGAAGGCGCGAGCTGGCCCCTGCCACCCTGCGGTGGGCCCCGACATCACTCAATCAAGTTCAGTAGCGCCGTGGGGCCCCCCCGGGGGGGGGGGGGGGGGCCGGGGGGGGGTGA
>NZ_JBHVYZ010000038.1:39575-42233 GCF_042880295.1 Streptomyces sp. NPDC058307 | reverse complement strand
CGTCGCGCCGGGCCCCGCCTGGGGGTTCGGGGGGGGCCACGGCTTGGGTGATCGGCAGGTGTGGTGTGCGGGTCAGGGTCTGGGCAACTGGAGTCCGGTGCGGGGGCGTTGTGGCCGAACAATCCGTGGTACGCATGCACCGTCGTTGGTCATCAGAGGGCGGCGGCGATGGCGGCGGCGAGCGTAAGGGTGGCGGTGAAGGCGATGGCGGCGCGGGTGAGGGCAGTGGGGTAGCTGGCGCCGTCCAGGCGGGCGAGCTTGCCCGCTCCGGCGGCGGCCAGGAGCGCGATGACGAGGATGAGGGCGACGGTGAGCAGGATGGTGGCGAGCACGGGTTCCTCCGCGGTGTGGCCGGCCGGGGTGCCGACGGACATGAAGGTCGCGGTTTCGGTGTTCGCCGGTGCTCGCTGTGGACGGCGTTGCACAATGCCGTTCAGTGCTGAACACAACGCAGTGCTGGACAGTGGAGGGCACGACGCGGCGGAGCGCGGGCATGACGCCTGAAGAAGTGGCTTTGGCGGAGTTGCGTCAGCGAGTGGACCGGGCGAGGGTCAAAGCCGGACTAACCAAGACCGCGTTGGCTGAACGCACTGCTCAGGGGCGAGTGAAGGTCTCCCGAACGACGGTGCAGCAGTACTTTCGTGCTGACGGACCGATTCCGAGCATGGACACGGTCACCGCGCTCGCGACTGTGCTGAAACTCGATGTCCAGGCCCTGCTCGATCTGCGTGACGTAGCTGTGGGCAGCGCGTACATAGCGGGTGACGCAGCGCCATCCCCTCCCGCACCCGAGTCTGGCGGTGGACCGAGCGGCATACTGGGAGACGGTCGAGGGCCTGAGCCGCGGCTGATCGGACCGATTCCTCCGGCCGCGTTGGCTTTCCAGCACCGTGCGGAGGCCGAACAACTGCGGGCGATGCTGGACGACGGTGGCACCGCCGTCGTCGAGAGCCGGTCAGCGGGGAGGATCCCGGCAGGGGGTGCGCTGGTTGGTCTGGGGGGTGTCGGCAAGTCCCAGCTCGCCGCCGACTACGCCCGCACCGTTCTCGCCGACGGGACAGTAGATGTGGTGGTGTGGGTGACCGCCACCGAACGGTCCGCGATCATCGACCGCCTCGCACAGGCCGGCCATGAACTTTGCGCGAGCCAGCTGGAGGACCCGGAACACGCCGCCCGCGCTTTCCTGGCGTGGCTCGCCCCGAAACGGTCGACAGCGCCGCTGCGGTGGCTGGTGGTGCTGGACGACCTCATCCTCCCCGGCGACATGGACAACCTGTGGCCGCCGGCCAGCTCTCAGGGACGTACCCTGGTCACCACGCGCCGCCAGGACGCGGCCCTCACCGGGCCCGGCAAAAACCGCCTCCGGGTTGGCCTGTTCACCCTCGAGCAGGCCATCGCCTATCTCTCCGAAGCGCTCGCCGCGTACGAACGGACCGAGCATGACGAGATGCTCGCAGCACTGGCCGCAGACCTCCAACACCTACCGCTGGCGCTGTCCCAGGCTGCCGCCTACCTCGCCGACACCGGCGCAACCGTTGCTGCTTACCGGCATACCCTCGCCGACCGTGCGACCGCGCTGCACGACCTCGCCCCCGACCTGCTGCCCGACCAGCAACCTCACACCGTCGCCGCCGCGTGGGCACTTTCCATCGACCACGCCGGCACCTTGAGGCCCGAAGGCTTCGCCCGCCCCCTCCTCCAGCTCGCCGCCTACCTTGATCCGTACGGCATCCCCGCCACGGTCCTGACCAGCCGGCCCGCCCGCAGCTACCTGGCACACCACCGCACCTGCCAGCCTGATCACCAACTACCAGCTGAGAGCGGGACCGACTCAACGGACGAGGCGGTACCGGTTTCGGCAGCGGAGGTGGAACGGGCGATCAGCGCACTGCGCCGACTGAGCCTCCTCACCTACACCCCCGACACGCCCGCAACCGCCGTACGCGTCCACCAACTTCTCCAGCACGCCGTCCGCGACACCCTCACCCCCGCGCAACGGTTCGAAACCGCCCACATCGCAGCCGACTCACTGATCGACTCCTGGCCCGATATCGAACGTGACACCCAACTCGCCCAAGCACTGCGCTCCAACACCACCGCCCTTGCCCAGTACGCCGGAGAGAGCCTGCACCGACCGAAAATGCATTTGGTGCTGTACCGCATGGGCAACAGCCTTGGCATGACCGGTCAGGCCGCTGCCGCCTGCGATCACTACCAGCACCTGGCCGAGGCAGCCCGACAGAGCCTCGGCCTGGACCACCATGACACCCTCATCGCCCTGAGCAACGTCGCCCTCTGGCAGGGGGAGATGGGAGATGCAGCCGGAGCTGCACAAGAGCACGCCGACCTGCTGGAGCACATGATTCAGATACTGGGGCCAGACCATCGAGACACCCTCACCACCCGCCACAACCTCGCCCGGTGGCAGGGGGAGGCGGGGGACCCGGCCGGCGCCGCAGCCAGCCTCGCCGGTCTGCTGGAACACGTGGCGCGGGTGCTGGGTAACGACCACCCCGACACCCTCACCACCCGGCACAACCTTGCCCGGTGGCGGGGCCGAGCAGGGGATGCTGCTGGTGCTGCGGACGCCCTCGCCGATCTGCTGCCCGACCAACTACGAGTCCTGGGCAGAGACCATCCCCACACCCTCATCACTCG
>NZ_JBHVYZ010000038.1:21769-39475 GCF_042880295.1 Streptomyces sp. NPDC058307 | reverse complement strand
TGCCCGACCAACTACGAGTCCTGGGCAGAGACCATCCCGACACCCTCATCACTCGAGGCAACCTCGCCCGCTGGCGGGGAGAAGCGGGAGACGCCGCCAGTGCTGCGAGCGCTCTGGCTGAATTGCTAGAGCACAAGGTACGGGTGCTAGGCCTCGATCACCCCCACACCCTCGCCACCAGGGAACTCCTCGCCTACTGGCGGGGGCAGGCAGAACAATAAATGTCCTGCACACCGGAGTTGAGGCTTTCCAGACCAGCGGGTGTCGCATGCGACGGCCGGCCCGTGGAGGCGGTCGCCCGCGAACTGGCTCCGCGTTGGCTTGCACGGCCCCTTTTGAGGCACTCGGCGGTGCCGGTGGCGGGTCTTTCGGAGCCCGCTGGTTCGTAGACGATCTCTGCGTGGGAGCTCTGACATGTCGGCGGGTCCGAGACCCGTGTTCGACGGGTCCCTGAGTCGGTGGAGGTTCCGCGGGAACATGGAGAACACCGAGCTTGGTTCGTAATCTTGGAACCGAGACTGACGGAGGAGCCCGGCGGCGCCGGGCTGGCCGAGGTATTCCAGTTGCACGTCGCCGCTGCGAGCGGGACGGCCTGTCGGAGCATGACTACATCTTCGACGCCCTTGCCGAGTAGCAGCAGGCACGCGATGCAAGCACGCGATGCGGGGGGCCTGATGCCCGTCGTCACAGCGGATCTGCACTCACCCCGCCGTGTGCCGATGAGTCTTGTAGGCCATTGTCACGTCGCTCATTTCACCTCACGAAGTGCCTCGATCCTGAATTTCCTCGCGTGTTCGCCGCCCGATGGCCGTCGGCGCCGTGGGCGGTGTGCCGGGCGGCCGCCCGCCCCGCTTCAAGCTTCCACGCCGCCGCGATCTGCGATTCTCAAGGCTGATGGTGATCACGCTTGGACAGGCAGAGGGGACGGAGCCGGCGCCAGTAGCCGTGCACGAGGTCTTCGGCCTCCTACACCTCCCGCTGAGCGCATGGCGCGTCCCTCGGCGCTGTCCAGCGCGTGACTCGGCGGGATACAGCGGCGGTGCGCGGCCTGCCACGCCGACCCGCCAGACACCATCGCGCGAGCAGTATCGCGGCCACCACCGACAACGCGCTGGCGGCACAGCCCTCATGACCAGCCACCGGCTCCTCCTGCCGTACACCCGCATGCACCGTGCCGGGTCCATGTGCCCTGGCAGCTCAGCGACAACGTCAACGCTGAGCTACGAAACCCGCACACGCCATCCCCCGGATGGTGGGAGGTCGGAACCCAGGCGGTCAACCGCAGGACGGGACCAATGTCCACCACGGCGGGGTGACTGGTGATCTTCAGCCCGAGAGGACAGCTGGGAGGGCAATTGCGCCGAGACTGGTGGTGCTCTGGTTCGGTGTCAGGGCCAGATGGGCGGTGATCGTGCCTTCCGCCTGGGTGCGGTACTGGGTCTGGCGCGCGAATTCATGACGCGCGGCCTCCCGTACTGCGCCGTCACCGACCGGTGCAGCCGGGTTCAAAACCAGGTCAGGACCCGCACAGCCCGAGTCGTTGTTCAGAGTCTGTTTGTTCAGCCCGCTCGGGCCGACGTCGAACAACCAAGACCGCTATCCCTTGGTCGGCGGGCACCGACCGGGGCCCGTCTGGAAAGGGGGCGGGGTCGTCGTGACAAGGCGGAGGGTGAAACGCGGGACGCTCCTCGCGGTGGCGCTCGGTTGTGTGGCCGCGGGGACCGTGATCGCCGCGGCGGAACAACGCCCACCGGACGCCGGAAAGCCCGCCGGCGCTGCCGCACGGGACCTCACGGCTCAAGAGAGGAACCGGCTGTACCAGGCGGAACAGCTCTTGCTGCGCACCTGTATGCGGGAACACGGCTTCGCGTATCACCCTGTACCGCGGAATCCCGTACCGCAGGCCAGGGAGTTCCCCTATGTGGTGGACGACGTCGCCTGGGCCCGGAAACACGGCTACGGCAGCGACATCCAACGCGACATGGCCCGGATACGCGAGAAGGACGTCAACCAGCGGTACTTCCGCTCCCTGCCCCCACAACGCCGGGCGCAGGCGTTGCGTGCGGCCAACGGTCAGGACCCGAACGGCGTCACCGCTCGCACGCTCGACGGCATGGTGCTGCGACGCAGCACCGAAGGTTGCCAGTCGGAGGCCGACCGCGTCCTCTACGGCGATCTGGCGGCCTGGTTCCAGGCCGAGGTGACGCAGGATTCGCTCCCGGAGGAACGCCACAAGCGCGTCATGGCCGATCCGGCCTTCGGGCGGGCCGTCACGCAGTGGGCTCGTTGCATGCGCGCCGCCGGCCGTCCCTACGTCAGCCCCGCTCAGTTGCGGGAGGAGGCACTGCCGGGGCCGGGTGAACCCGCGCTCGCACAGCGGCAGGAGATCCGTCTCGCCGTGGCCGAAGCCCGCTGTGCCGCCGACAGCGGCCTGGCCCGTACGGCACATGCGTTGGACCGGACATACACCGTCCGGCTTCGCTCCCAGTACCGCTCCGAGCTGGATGCCGCCCAGCGGCTTCAGCGGGGCGCCCTTCCCCGTGCCGACGAGGTCATCGACGGCACGGGCTGACCCGGCGGGGCGGACGTAAAGAGAACGCACCACCGCGCACCGTCCGCACCACCGGCACCACCGCACCACCGCACCAAGAAACCGAACGGCCGTACCTCGCGGCCGAGTCACATAATCCGTGAAAGGCATCGCCATGCGTGTATCACGTTCGCTCGTCCTCGGGACGGCCCTCGTCGCCCTGGGCACAGGGCTCCTTCCCGCCGTCACCGCCCACGCGGCCCCCGACACCTCCCGGACCACTTCCGCGTCAGCCGTCCCGGCCGTGCCTGCGGGCGTCCAGGCCGACGGCAACCTCCACCTGTACCGCGACACCAACTACAACAACTACTGCGCGGGTTACGTCGGCAACTCCGCGAACTGGGGAAGCTGCCGCAACCAGGTTTCCTCGCTGTGGAACAACGGGTACCCCGGGAGCCTGGACGACGTCTGGGTGTACTACGGCCCGGACTACACCGGCGCGCGGCGCGGCGTTTACAACGGTGTCGCGATTCCCGACCTCGCGCCGTACCCGTTCGACGCGGGGACGGGCACCGGAGCGGGCCAGTCGATCAACAACAACATCGCCTCCCACAAGTGGACGAACCTGTAAGCGACGGACATGACGAGGTGCTGCGGGCCGCTCTTCGCAGGCGGCCCGCAGCACCTCGCAGGCCTCCCGCACGCCTCCGCGATCGTCCCGCACAGCCGATCGGCGATCAGCACGGCGGCCGATAGGACGCGTCCGGGAGGTGCTGGCGCCACTGACCGCGGGTGAGGTGCGGGCGGGCGGTCCGGCACACGCGTGCAGAGACCCGCTCGGGGTCGGGGTCCCACAGCCGCACCGTGTGGTCGTTGGAGCCGGTGGCCACGGTGCGACCGTCGGCGGTGAAGGCGACGGCGTTGACGTCTCCGGTGTGGCCGGTCAGCGTCGCGAACTCCTCGAAAGCCCGCCGCCCTGCCGGTACCTTCCACAGGCGCACCGTGTCGTCGTTGCCCGCGGTCGCCAGGGTCCGGCCGTCGGGGCTGAAGCCCACCGCGTGCAAGGGCTCGGCATGCCCGGTGAGAACGGTGGACCGGCCCCGGAACCGGCCATGGGCCAGGGGCCACACCCGTGCCGTGCGGTCGTCGCTCGCGGAGGCCAGCACCCGGCCGTCGCCGCTGAACGCGAGGGATTTGACGACCTGGGTGTGCCCTCGGAGCGTGCCCAGACTCCGCGACGGCAGGGACGATGTGAGCGCCCACAGCCGGATGACGCCGTCCGCACCTCCGCAGGCCAGGCTGTGACCGTCCGGCGCGAAGGCCAGCGATTCCGCCGTGCCGGGCAGCAGAGCCCGGGAGCGCGGGCGGTGCGGGTCGGTGATGTTCCACAGACGGGCGCCCTCGTCGTCGGCGGTCACCGCCACCCGGCCGTCGGGACTGAGGGCGACCGCGTCGACCGCGCCGTGCGCCGGGAGAGCGGCCAGGAAGCGGGGCCGACGCGGATCGGTCACGGACCACAGGCGGGCCGTGCCGTCCAGGCTCCCCGAGATCAGGGTCTCGCCGTCCGCGGTGAAGGCGAGCGCGTTGACCGCGGCCGTGTGCCCGGGCAGGGAGGCCAGTTCACGTACGGCGCGTGGGCGGGCTGTCGACCACAGGCGGACGGTGCCGTCATAGCTGGCCGACGCCATCACGTCGCCCCGCGGGGCGACCGCCACCCCGTAGACCGAACTGCTGTGCGCGGCAAGGGTGTCAGTGGCCAGGTCCCACAGCCGTGCGGTGCCGTCCTGGCTGCCGGAGACCAGGGTGGAGCCGTCCGGAGCGAACGCCACGGACGTCACCGCCCCGTTGTGCCCCGTCAGGTACTCCGCCTGATAGGGGCGGCCGGCACCGTAAAGGCTCCACAGCCGCACCCCTTCCACACCTCCCGAGGCGAGGCTGTGCCCGTCGGGGCTGAAGGCGACCGCGTAGACCTTGTCCGTGTGACCGCTCAGGGTGACCGCCCGGGGAGCGCTCCGGCGGTCGGTGACCGCCCAGAGACGTACGGTCCGGTCCCAGCCGCCGGCCGCCAGGGTGTGACCGTCGGGACTGAAGGCCACGGACGCGACGACGCCTCGGTGCCCTCGCAGCGGCGGCAACGGTCGGGGACGGCGAGGGCGGGTGACGTCCCACCGGCGGACAGTGTGGTCGGTGCTCCCGGCGGCCAGCGTACGACCGTCCGGGCTGAAGGCGACAGACGTCAGACGGCCGATGCCCGTGACGACGCCCGTGACGTGTCCTCCGGGCACACCGGTCACCAGACGCACAGCGGTCATCGGCCGTAGACCGTGCCGCCGGGAGGGGGACCACAGGCGCAGGTCGCCGTCCTGTCCGACGGTCGCCAGGGTACGGCCGTCCGGGCTGAAGGCCGCCGAGAGCGGGACGCTGGTCTGACGGGTCGACAGCCGCCGAGGGTGCCCGGGATCGCTGATGTCCCACAGCTGCACCGTGGCGGCCCCGCCGGTTGCCTTCGGGTCGCCGGGCCCACCACCGGCGAGGAGCAGACGGCCGTCCGGACTGAAGGCCGTGGCACGTGTGGCCTCCGTGAGGACGGGACTGCCCTGGACAGCGGGCACCGTGCCGACGGCCCGCGGCCGGTGCGGGCGGGTGGCGTCCCACAGCCGTACTCCCCCGGCGTGGCCGGTGGCCAGGAGACGGCCGTCAGGGCTGAACAGGACGGGCACGTCGCCCCGGTGGCCGGCCAGTTCGGTGGCGTACGGGGTGGTGAAGGCGCTGAGCAGGCTACTGCGAGCCTCGACCGTGGGCGCCAGCCGATAGGCGGCCAGCGACAACTGCAGTGACAGGGCGGGCTCGGCCGACCGCAGCGCCCGGACCTGCTCGGCGACCCGCCGAGAGGTGGCGATGTCGCGTTGCTGATCGGCTCTGTGCTGGGCCCGCACGGCGACGAGCGTGGCGATGCTCGTCAGGGTGAGCAGAAGGCTGAGCAGCGCGATCAGACGGCGCATGCGCCGCACCCGCCGTCGGGCGACGGCCTGCTCGGCGAGGTCTGCGGCCCGGGAGGCGTCGAGGAACTCTCGCTCCAGAGCGCTGATGTCTCGCGCGGCACCGGCGGACCACTCGGCGACCAGGGCCAGGCGCGATCCGCGGAGCAGGACCTCGTGGTCCCGGCCGACCGATGCCCAGGTCTGGGCGGCTTCGGTGAGCAGACGGTGGACCCGCACGCTGTCGCGGTCCTGGGCGAGCCAGTCGCGCAGGCGGGGCCAGCAGCGGATCAGTGCCTCATGGCTGATCTCGACGCTGTCCTGGTCCAGGGACAGCAGTCGTGCCGCGGCCAGCCGTTCCAGGGTCACCGCGGTGTCGGGGTCAGTGCCGTCCAGCTCGTTGCGGGTGATACGGCGTTTGGTGTCCTCGGTGCCCTCCCCCAGCGCACACAGGCGCAGGAACACCCCCCTGGCGACCCGCTGTTGGGACGCGGTCAGACCGGTGTAGACGCTCTCGGCCGTATGGGCCAGGGCGCCTTCGATTCCCCCTGCGGCCTGGAATCCCGTCAACGTCAGCGTGTTGCCCCGTCTGCGCCGCCAGGTCTCCAACAGGGCGTGGGACAGCAGAGGCAGGACCCCTGTCCGGTCGTGCGCGTGGGCCACCAGCTCCGCGAGCAGCGCTCCCTCCAGCGTGCACCCGGCACGGACGGCGGGTCCGGTGATCGCCCGGCGCAGTTCGTCGGTGGTCAGCGGACCCACGGCGACCTGGGCGCCCCCGCACGCCTGCGACAGTTCCGGGTGACGGGTGCAGTGCGGGTAGAAATCGGCACGTACGCCCAGCACCACCCGGCAACGGCTGTCCACGGCGTGCGCGGCCGCGACCAACGCCCGGATGAATTGCAACCGTTCGTCGGCCTCCCGGCACAGCGTGAAGACCTCCTCGAACTGATCCACGACCAGCAGCAGCTCAGCGCCGTCGCCCTGGTCGGCCAGTGCTTGCCGCACCGCCCGGTGCAGGGCCTGGTCGCCGGCGGCGGGATCGACGTGCTGGGTCTCGGCCGAACGCGAGGCAGACGGGACCAGAGCGGCCGCGCTCGTCCGCAACGGGTGCGCGCCGGGCACGAGCACCACCGTCCGCCGCCGGCTGTGTGCCGTCTGCCAGCGCGGCACGACGCCCGCGCGCAGTAGAGAGGACTTGCCCGACCCCGAGGCGCCGAACACCGCGACGAACCGGCTCTTCTCCAGCTGGGCCGTCACCGCGTCGACCAGTCGCTCCCGTCCGAAGAACCAGTCGGCGTCCTGCGCTTCGAATGCCGCCAGCCCGCGGTACGGGACGACCTCGCCGGTGCCGTCGGCCGGTCCTTCCCGGTCGGTTCCCTCCGCCTCGCTGTCTGCGGCGGCCAGCTCGGCCGCGACCTCCTGCCACCGCTCCTTCCACCGGTGTACATCGCCGTCGCATGCCTCGACGTAGGCCACGGCGACGGACAGCGTGGGCAGTCGACGCCCCGCGGCCGCCTCGGAAAGAGTCGCCGCCGAGTAGTGGGCGCGTTCGGCCAGGTTCCGGTAGGTCGGGCTGCCCGCCTTCTGCCGCAGTCGGCGCAGATCGGCGGCGAACTTGAGCAGCGAACTTTCCCCCACGTCCAGCGGACGCTCTCTGCGCGGCACCCAAGTCCCCCTCATGCACCGGGCCCACATCTGTCTCATGGAGCATGGCCGAGTGGGTCGTTCGGAAACAGTCATTACGCGCCAGTCGGAGAACAGGCTGACAGCGAGCTCGCGCCGAACGTCGGCGCGGCCCCGGGAACAACGGCCGCAGGGCGTGCCGCGTCGCCACCCGCGCCGAGGCCCGAGCTCGAGGGCTACCCGCGAGCCCAGATCGCCCGCACGCCGATGAGTTTCCCGCGCCGCGCTGGTCTCTACGCAGGACTCCCACGGACGGAAGGCTGCACCATGCGGAAACTGATCTACGGCATGAACCTGACCCTGGACGGCTACATCGCCGCGGCCGGCGACGACATCGGCTGGAGCGGACCGCCGAACGACGAGCTGTTCCAGTGGTGGCTCGACCACGAGCAGGAGAGTGGCCTGTCGCTGTATGGGCGCAAGCTGTGGGAGGCGATGAGCTCCTACTGGCCGACCGGCGACCAGCGGCCGGGCGCCACCCCGGCGCAGGTCGAGTTCGCGCGGAACTGGCGCGACACGCCGAAGGTGGTGTTCTCCTCGACTATCGACACGGTCGACTGGAACACCCGCCTGGTCACCGGCGACGCGATCGCCGATCACCCGGCTCAAGGCCGAGGACGGCGGCCCGATGAACATCGGCGGCGCCACGCTCGCCGGGGCGGCCATGCGCGCCGGGCTGATCGACGAGTACGCGATCGTCGCTCATCCGGTCCTGGTGGGCAGCGGCACACCGTTCTTCACCGCGCTGGACAGCTGGGTGAACCTGCACCTCGTGGAGACGCGGACCTTTCCCGGCGGCGTGGTCCTGACCAGGTACGAGACGAGACGCTGAGCAGCTGGTGTCGTCACCTTAGGTCAGCACCGACCAGGCAAGTGAGAGAACCTCGCAAACCCCGCCCGGTGGAATCTCGCCTGTCTTGTCAGTTTCCCGAGCCACCACTGCCTCATCGGAACCGTGCCTGGCCGCCGGACCGGCGCTCCAACGCGCACCACCCGGCGTGAGCGGAGGTCGTCCGGCGGTGTCGCACCGACGCGTGGCCCCCTTCTCGACACGTCATGAGACACCTACGACTCGGCCGGCGGGAGGATCGGCGATCCGGCAGGGGCTGCGCAGTCCGGCACCTCCGCGTAGTCGGGCAGCTCGACGCCGTTGATCGCGCGCCCGACCAGCTCGGTGAACCATTCGCCGGCGAAATCCGGGAGCGGCTCGGTGTCCGGCCCGGGGACGTCGCGGCTGCGGGCGTTCAACCGGCCGATCTCCTGGTTGGCCTCGACGAACGAGCGCATCCGGGCCTCGTAACGGGCGAACCCGGCGTCGGGGTCCCATCCGGCAGCGGCCAGCTCCCCTGCCAGCAGGTAGGCACCGACCAGGGCCAGCCCGGTGCCCTGCCCGGACATCGGCGACGAGCTGAACGCCGCGTCCCCGAGCAACCCCACCCGTCCACTCGACCAGCGGTCCATCACCACCTGGGCGACCTGGTCGAGGTAGAAGTCCGGAGTGTCGTCCAGGTGCGCGAGGATGTCCGGGGTCAACCAGCCCAGGCCCGCCATCCGCTCCCGCAGCAGGCGCTTTTGGGCCGCGACGTCACGGTGGTCGACGTCGAAGTCGGCCGAGGCGGCGTAGAACATGGCCATCGCCCGGGTGGCGTCCTGAATGGGCCGCAGGAGGGCGGAGCGCCCGGACTCCTGATCCTGGTACTCCAGCAGCCAGCGGTCCAGGCCGAACTCGTTGGGCACGCTGTAGAAGGCCAGCACCTGCCCGAGGTGGCGCAGGAACCGCTCATGCGGACCGAAGACCATCGCCCGCAGTTCCGAGTGCAGCCCGTCTGCCCCGACCACCAGGTCGAAGCGCCGCCGGTTGCCGCCCGCGAAGACCACGTCGGCCCCGTCCGAGTCCTGGGCGAGCTCGGCGATTCGGTCGCCGAAGATGTACTCGACGCCGTCGCGGGTGTCGTCGTAGAGCACCTGGGACAGGTCCCCGCGCAGGATCTCGATGTCCGCGATGAACCCGTCGCCACCGTCGTCCTCGGCACGGAACGTCTCCAGCACCTGCCCGTCCGCGTCCACTGTGTGCGCGCCGGCGGTGTCGGTGCACGCCGCGCGCACCGCCGCGTCCAGCCCCATGCGCCCGATGACCTCCTTGGCGACCCCGCGCGCGTCCACCGCCTGCCCGCCGGGACGCAGCCCGGGAGCCCGCTCCACCACGGTCACCTCAGCCCCGCGCCGGCGCAGCCAGTGGGCCAGCGCGGGCCCCGCGATGCTCGCCCCCGCCACCAACACCCTGGGACCGCTCCCCCGCATCTTCTGCCCGGCGGTGCGGACGGTGTGCTCCTGCTCGGCGTCGTCGACGCTCATCACAGCCTCCATCTGCTTCCTCCCGCACCGGAACGTCCCCAGCACAGGCCCACCGCTGTCGGTGTATCCAGCCGTATCGACCACGGATCCGCTCAAAACTCATCGGTCTCGGCAGACCTTGATGAGAAGCGCCCACCCCGACGAGACTCATACCAACCCAAACTGGTGCAACCGCGATGACACTGGCCGACATCCTGCGGATCGGCGCCGACGTGCACCAGCCGCCGACCACCACCTCCCCACCGGCCCGGGCACAGGTGGCCCAGTCGGATGCCGACTGCCGGGCGGCCGACGCCTTCGCCGAAGCTGCGGCCGGGGCGTTCGGCACGGATCGGGACGCCGAAATCCTGGGCAGCTTCCCCGGCGACGAGCCGCTCACCGGCGCACGTGTCCTGGCCGAGCCGGCCGACGGTGACAACGGCACCGACCGCCCTTCGGGGTCTCGGAATCGGCTGCCGACCGCATTCTCGATCACCTCGCCCCGCTGCTGGCCGTCTCGCCGGCCGCGCAAGGACACCGTCCACATCGTCGACGGCACCTTGGTACCCACCCGCTACCGCAGCATGGCCGCCTCCAGCAAGAACTGCCGGCACTCGACCAACCTGCAGGTCGTCATCGACATCAACAGTCGCCTGGTGGTGGCGTTGGGGCTCCCCGCTGCCCGGCAGTCGCAACGACTGCCGGGCGTTCACCGAGTCCGGCGTCGACCGACCCTGCCGCAGCGCCCCGGCCATCGCCAACGGCGGCTACCAGGGCACCGGCCTGCTCATCCCGCACCGCAAACGACGTGGCCAGACGCACCTCAGCCCGCGACAAGCAGCGGAGAATGCCGTCCATCGCCGGGCCCGGGCCGGCGTGGAACACGCCCTGTCCCGGCTCAAGAACCGGAAGATCCTGCGGGACTGCCGCCTCAAGGGCAACGGCGTGAACCAGACCATGCTCGGCATCTGGTGAGAGGAAGAGCAGAAGAACACGCACCTGGGTCTATGCCGAACGCAGCACCGCGCCGCGTTCGACGGCCGCGGCGCGGTCCCGGTCGGTCAGGGCACGGCGGTGGCGGCCTGACCGGCCGGGTGCGTGCCGTCGTAGGCGTAGACGCGGACCTCGACCGACGTGCCTGGCTTCGCCGGGACGAGGGAGAGCGCGACAACGCGGCCGACGGCGTCCTTGGCGACCGTGCGAACCCGCACGGAGGAGGCGGGAGAGACGACGACCGTACGGCCGTGGGAGCAGTCGGCGGAGACGGAAACGACGCGGGGCGGCGGACCACCCTCGTGCCGGGCGGTGCGGGCGGGAAGCTGAGAGGCGGCCGGAGCGGCGGGCATGCCCCGGGTGGATCTGCTCAAAGACACCGTGCCGATCCCCTCGGCGCCGCTCCAGAACGTGATCCCGCACAGCTTCAGCGGGGGCACACCACTGCGGATGTCCGGCCCGGAGCAGCCGGCGGCTCCGGCGGCCACGAGGGCCAGGCAGAGGGCAGGCAGCGTGGTGCGGCGGCGGCACGGAGTCTGGGCCATCGGCGTCTCCTCGTACGGATCGGCGCTTCACGCGCGGTCGGTCCTTGCCGACCGTTACGGAGACGCTGAAGACACCGCTGACGTTCGTTCACGTGCCGATCACACATCACCGAAGCGGAACCGCGTTGACTACTGCTGCTGCCGGTAGCAGCCGGGACATCTCTAAAAGCTTGTCCTACCGTTTTGGCGCGGGTCCACGTCGGTCATTCGTAGGCTCGGTGAGCCCGAGGACTCCAGGTACGGCAGTGCGCTTGTCGCCGCTCGATGGCTGACAGGACTCTACTGCGAGGCCGTCTTCGCCCGGCCCTAGACGTGGCAGAACAGCCGGTCCGGCGAGCACGGGGCGTCCGAGCGCAGCCACGGCGAGACGTCCAACGCCGACACCAGCCGTCCGTCCGGGAAGCGGGGCAACGGCAGGCCAGCCAGCAGCGAGCGCAGCCGGCCGATGTCGATCGCGCCCTGGTCGAGGCCGTCGTACATCGCGCCATGCCCACGCCGCCGCTCGGGCAACATGGTTTGCCGATGGACACGACACCGGACGGACGGCCCGTCCCACCCGCGCATGCTGACGAGCCGACGCAGCGCTGGACGATTCCGGTCACCTGTCCGAACGGGAAGCGGGTTTTGTCGGCGATCAGGGGTCTCCCTGCGCTGGATCAGCGTGCACATGATCGAGGATTGCGCACGTCACAGCGGTCACGCTGATCTCATTCGCGAGCGGATCGACGGAGTAACCGGCGCAGGGACCCGGCTCCGGTTCTCCCAGCCGGCGGCGGGGCGGGGCGGATGTGCCTCAGTCGGCGAGCAGGGCGCGCGCCCACTGATCTTCGCGTTGCTCGATGTATTCCGCGTCGCTTCGCCAGGCGTCGCCATGACCTTCGCTCCACAGTGTTGCCCAAGGCTGGACACCCCGGGCGGCCTGGTCGCGGAGGAAGTCGTGCATGGAACGTGTACGGCGCCCCAGCAGAGGGACCAGCCGACGGCGTTCGGCTTCGTCGAGGCCGTAGGCGTCTGCGAAGCCTCGCAGTCGGTCTGCCGCGTCGGGGTGTTGCCAGTCAGGATGCGCGGACAGCGGGACGAACCCGCGTATGGCGTATGCGACGTCCCACAGGCGGGAACCGGGGCCTGCGGTGTCCCAGTCAATGAAGGAAAACTGAGCCCCGTCTCCGGCGACCAGGTTCCACGGGGCCAGATCATGATGAGCGATGATGTCGCTGCCCTCAGCAGGGATCAGCACCTGCCAGACCGCGTCGGGTGGTGGCGTGAAGTCCTTCACGGCATCGTGGAATTCGCGGATCAGCCGTGCCACGCGAGCCAGTTGCCGAGCGGATTCCAATAGCGAGAACCGGTCGGGCCAGACCACGTGACCCGGCATCTAGGTCAGGACCTCGCGCCCTTGGTCGTCGATGCCCAATGGGCGAGGCGCCGCGCGGTACCCCACGTCGTGCAGGTGGGTGAGCAGGGCGTGTACTGCGGGAGTCCACGGTCCGGTCGGTCGGCGGACGGTATCTCCGACGCGAACGACACCCTCACTGACGTTGCCGCCGGACAACGGCTGCTCTTCATCGCGCTGCACCGGATCAGTGTGTCGGGTCGGCTCGCCATGATCACCTCATTTAAGGAGCGCATCAGACGACGGGCACAGGTTGGTGCCGGCGCGTCAGGCTTGCGAGCGCAGCGGCTGGAGGCGCTCGGCCTTGGCAGTGGGATCGCTGTCTGCCGGGCCGCGGGCAGGTTCAGTTCGGGTCTGTGCTGAGGTCGAGCGCCGGGGTGATCATCGCGAAAGCCTGGTCGACCAGCTCGTCCATGCCCTTGGCGCCGTCGCTGTCCACCCAGCGGCGCAGCGCGGTCTGGAACGCGGTGAGGGCGACGCCGGCGGCGAGGGCGGGGCGCAGGTCGGCGTCGGGATTCACTCCGGCTCGTCGGGCGAGGATGCCGGCCATCTCGGCCTGGCACTGCGACTGCCGCTCCAGGAACCGGGCCAGCAGGGCCGGCGTGTTCAGGATCAGCCTGCTCACGTGCAGCGGCTTGTCCGGATCGGCGTCGCACAGGGAGGTGAACACGGACAGGGCGTGGCGCAGCGCCAGGGCGGGTGGCTCATCGTCAGGGCGGGCGCGCAGTTCCGCGCACATCTGCGCGCCGGCTCCCGCGAGCATGTGCACGACGACGTCTTCCTTGGACTGGAAGTAGCGGGAGAACGTGCGGCGTGACATCCCCACGGCGGCCACGATCTGGTCGACCGTCGTCTCCTCGAATCCCTGATCGGCCAGCAACGTCACCGCGGCCTCGGCCAATTCGTTGCGTACGAGCTGACGCTTGCGCTCCGCGATGTTGGCCGTCGGCGCCGGGTTCATGTCCACCACGAGCCTGATGCTACCTTGCGCTGAAGTTGTCTTACCAAGCCAAGCTTGACTCACTGTGCCATAAATGGCAGCGTGAGAAACGCGCAGTGGGCAACCTGCTGATCCGGCCGCCCTGGTGGCCTGGCGCTACTTCCGCCCGTACAGCTTGTGACCCGACCGCCAGGAACCGGGCGGACACGGTGACCGGCTCGCCCGGAAGCGATCCGCGACCACCATCCCGGACACCGGACTTTTCCCTTAGGAGACATCCATGACCAACCTGTTCATCCTCGGCGGCAGCGGCCGCCTCGGGAGGCACGTCCTGGCGCGGGCCGCCGCGCGCGGACACTACGTCCGCGCACTGGTGCGCAACCCCGAAGCCGTCCAAGCCCCGGCCGGCGTCGAGCTCGTCCAGGGCACGCCCGCCGACATCGACGACATCCGCAAGGCAGCCCAGGGCAGCGAGGCGGTCATCAGCGCACTCAACAACTCCCGCGCCTCCGAGAACCCCTGGGCCAAACCCGTCAGCCCGCCCATGTTCATGACCGACGTCACCCGCGACACCCTCACCGTGATGGGCGAGCAGAACATCCGCCGGATCGTCGTGACGTCCACGCAGGGCGCCGGAGACGACTGGGCCCGGATCAACCCGGTGTTCAGAGCCCTGATCAAACGGTCCACCCTCAAGGCCGCCTACGACGACCACCACGGCGTCGACCAGATCGTCCGCGCCTCCGACACCGACTGGACCCTCGCCAGACCCGTCACTCTCTCCAACAAGCCGGCCGGCGCTCCGCTGCGGGCCGCCCAGGCAGGCACCGACAAACCGGGCACGCGCATCAGCCGCGCCGACGTCGCCGACTTCCTCCTGGACACCGTCGAGCAGGGCACATGGATCCACAAGGCACCGCTCGTCTGGAACACAAAAGGCTGACCCACGCTCCGTCGGGCCACCATCACTCACGCAATCTGCCGACGGATGAGGGGCTGCCACGCCGCAGTCGGCGGAATGACGGGGCGGGATCAGGCGACGGCGGTCGCGGGCGCCTCGGGCCGCCGGGGGTGACGCCCTTCCGTGCGAGGCGCCTGGTCATGAGGGTGATGGCGGCCCAGGTGATCAGGGTCTCGGAGCTGGAGGAGCCGTTCGTAATCCCTTGCGTGGCAACGGGCGTGCGTCATCCAGGCAAGCCGGGCGTCGGCCGCCGGGTGCGGGCCGCTGGAGGCCATCGCCTGCAACAAGGTGAACCTCGAGAAGGACATGCTCCGCGTCGCCGGGTCGCTCATCAACAACCAGGGTCCCGCCTACGACCTGCTGCGGATGTTCGGCCGAGAGGGCCACCCGGCCCCACTGGGGCCGCTTTCGCCGAGTACGGCCGGAGGGACAAGACCATGCACCTGCCCGCCCTGGTCGACCCGGTCGCTGATGAACCGGCAGCTGACCGTGCACGAGTGCCGCCACCGCCTGGCCCCTGCGATCTGCCACGGCGTCCGTGGCCAGATCCGCCAGGCATACCGCGAGGACCAAGGAGAACCAGTTCGCCGCCCTCGGCCTGGTCCTCAATGCGGTGGTCCTATGGGCACCCGCTGTCTGGACGCCGCCGTCGCCCTGCTCCGCACCGATGGCCACGACATCGAGGACGAGGACGCCGCCCGCCTCTCCCCGCTCAAGGACCGGCACATCAACTTCCTGGGGCGCTACCTGTTCAACATCAAGGCCGGCTGCCTCGGCCAGGACTGCGCCCGCTGCGGGACGCGGACGCAGTCGAGTACGACGAAGACGGGTCGGCCGCCGACTGCAGCGGGGTGTCAGGCTGCGGGTACCAGCGCGGCGTCGTACTGCTCGACGCCCCAGGGCAACACCACACAGGACACCAGGAAACCCAGTCGCTGTAGCGGTACAAGTCCCAGTCACGCACCGTAAAACGGTGGGAATGGCCGAGGCCCGGTCAGAACATGGTGTTGTCGTTTTTGGAGGTGCCTGGAATGACCTGGAGGACGTCCCAGTGTTCGACGATCTTTCCGTTCTGGTCGAAGCGGAAGATGTCGATGCCCGCGTACTCCTCGTCGGGCCAGGTCTGATGGCAGTGGAGGATGACGTGGTCGCCTTCGGCGAATGAGCGTTTGTACTCGACGTGTTTGCCGGGGTACTCGGCGGCCATGCGCTCGAAGTAGTCGATGAAGGCCTGTTTGCCGTCGCCGACGTGCGGGTTGTGCTGGATGTAGGTGTCGCCGACGTAAAGGGCGAGGGCCTCGGCGGGGCGGCATTCGTTGAACATGAGGTCGTAGAACGCCTTGGCCGTTGTCTTGTTCTGCTCCGGATCGTTCATGGGGTCACCGTAGGGTTGGGCGCCGCGTTGAGCGCGTCGAGCAAGTGATCGGCGCCGACCGGGAGAGACAGGGCTCGTCCGGCCAGGTCGGCGGGGGTCTCGGGGTGGTTGGGGTTGACACGGACGAGGCGAGCCTGGGGGAAGTGGCGGGTGAGATGTTCGCCGGGGTGGCGGATGACGCCGGGGGTGTTGAAACCGGCGCCGAACTCCAGGACCAGCAGCCGGGTGTCGGCGGGGGGCTCGTTGAGCCAGTCCTGCAGGCGCCGGGCCGCGGGGAGGTAGGGGGCATCGATGAACTCGGGGCCGATGCGGACGTTGATCTCGACCTCGCCGCCGCAGTTCGGGCAGGTCGGCAGGGCGTCGGGATCAGTGACGGCGCCGGTGTCCGCGTCGTACGCGGACAGGAGCCGGTCGACCAGGGGCTTGCTGTCCCAGGTGGTGGGGGTGCAGGGGGTCGTGCACTGGTAGCGGCCGTAGTCGCCCTGGGGGGTGAAGACCCGGTCCGCCGCGAAGCCGTTGCGGACGAAGAGGGCGTCCACGTTGGAGGTCATCACCCAGTGGTCCTTGTCCCCGACGAGTGTGTGCAGCCGCTGGTAGAGCGGGTTGGGGGCGGGGCTGTAACGGATGTCGTCGATGTGGACCGCCCAGTAGCCCCACAACAGGGCGGGCGGCAGGGGCACGCCGACAAGGTAGCGGGAGCGCAGCCCGAGGCGGTACAGGGCGGGGAAGAGTTCCTGGAAACGGTCGGCATCGGCGTAGTCGTAGCCCGCCGCGGCGCTGAGTCCGGCGCCGGCCGTGATCAGCACGCGGTCGGCCTCGGCGAGCCAGGAGCGGACCGTGTCGGCCTGGGCTTGAAGGGTGTGGGGCTGGTGGTTCATCGGGGCGCGGACCCTTCGGTCAGGGCGTCGAGGTAGGCGGTGCGGTCGTCGGACGCGAACACGTTGAAGATCACGCGATCCAGGCGTCCGGGGCGGGCGTCGATCCAGTCGGCCACCGTGTCCAGGGCGATGCGGGCCGCGGGCTGCTTGGGGTAGCCGAAGACGCCGGTGCTGATGGAGCAGAACGCCACCGTGCGGATGTCCGCGATGTCGGCGGCGAGGTCGAGGCAGGCTCGGTAGGAGGCGGCCAGGAGGCGCTCGTGCGTCGTGTGCAGGGGGCCGTCGACGATGGGGCCGACGGTGTGCAGGACGTAGCGGGTCGGCAGGTGGTAGCCGCGGGTGATCTTCGCGGTGCCGGTCGGTTCCGGGTGGCCCTGCCGGGCCATGATCGCGTGGCAGTCGTCGCGCAGGCGGGGTCCCGCGGCGCTGTGGATGGCGTTGTCGATGCACGGGTGCCGGGGGACGAAGCAGCCGAGCAACGCGCTGTTGGCGGCGTTCACGATCGCGTCCGCGCCAAGGGTGGTGATGTCGCCCTGCCACAGCACCGTACGGTCCGCGGCCGGGTAGGTCGTGCCGGGGAATTCCTCGGCGACGCAAGGAAGGCGCTCCGGGTCCGTCACGGTCTTGACCGCGCGCTCACTGCTCAGGAGGGCGTCCAGCACCTGGGACACGTCCGCTGGAAGCGGGCCCGGGCGGCGAACGGTGAGCAGCGCGCGCAGCAGGCGTCGGGCGGTCGCGTCATCGAGCCGGTCAACGTCGCCCGCTCCCAAGCCCGCCGCCGCCGTGGCCGGGTCCTTGCTCAGCGAGGACAGCGCAGCGCGGACCAGGTGGGCCGGCTGCGCGGGCACGGTGGGGCCGACGGCGGTCCGGAACGGATCGTCCAGGGTGATCGCAGCGCGGTAGTCGGCGAGCTCGAGGGTGGAAGTGGGCACGGGAATTCCAGGTGGTGAGGGAGGGGCCGGTGCGGCTTCGGCCTGCAAGGGGGCGAGGCCGCACCGGGCCGGGAGGGATCGTCGGACCAGGGAGGGATCGTCAGAACAGGCCGTTGGTGTGCGGAAGTTCGGCCGGGATCGGGGCGATGACGTCCCAGTGCTCG
>NZ_JBHVYZ010000038.1:0-21670 GCF_042880295.1 Streptomyces sp. NPDC058307 | reverse complement strand
GCGTCCCAGTGCTCGGCGAGCTTGCCGTCGGCGTCGACGCGGAAGATGTCGAAGCCGACCAGCGGGTCGGGGCCGAACCCGTAGTACGTGCCGTGCAGGGCGACCAGGTCACCGTCGGCAATGACCCGGGCACCCTCGTAACGGAAGTCGTCACCGAGGGAGGCGACCAGCGCGCGCAGAGCCTCGGGGCCGTCGGCGGCCAGGGCGCTGTGCTGCGTGTAGTCGGCAGCGGCCCAGCGGTCGACCGCGGCCGGGTCCTTCTTGCCGAACAGTTCGCCGGTGGCGGCCAGGACGGCGTTCTTGGCGTCGTTCATCACAATTCTCCTTGGGGAACAGGGGGTTGGGGGGAAGAAGGTCGGGGGAACGCTGCGGCAAGGCACTGGTCGAGCGCCGCGGTCAGTGATGCGGCGGTCGACGTCGCACTGCCCAGCCGGTCTGCGCCGTGCGCGGTGTGCAGCAGGAGCGTGGGGTAGGTGCTCACGTGCAGGCGACGTAGCGCGCGGAAGTCGGCGCGGGCCTGCTCCCAAGGTGCCCGCGAGGCGTACGCCGCCGGCACCTTGGACGCGTCCAAGCCCAGACCGTCGGCGATGTCGCGGTAGACCTCGGGATCGGCGAGGCTGCGTCCGTCGACGAACCATGCCTGCTGTACGGCCTCGGCCGCGGCCAGGTGCGGTACGCCGACCTCGTCGGCCTGGCTGCACAACACCGCCAGGCCGGCGGCCGCCGCGGTGGAGTCCGCGGCCGTCGTCCCGTCGGTCAGCGCCTGCGCGAATCCGGCTCCGAAGCCGACTCCGGTCAACTGCGCGACCCGCTCGCACTCTTCGGCCATCCGCGGATAGGCCGACACCGGCCGTGCCCGGGCGCCGGTGTACAGTCCGGCCGACCGGATGTGCAGCCGGATGGGGTGGGCGTTGTCCTGGGCGAAGGACCGCAACGCCGGGCCGAAGCCGTAGCACCAGGGGCAGTACGCGTCGAAGGCATACGTCAGCCGGACGTTCTCTGCTGTGGCCATCGCATGCCTCCTTCCCTACAGCCCTTACGCTTTTTCGACACTCGGTGTGACGTCGCGTGAAGCGATACCTCCAAGCTATGAGGCAGACCCGATGGCAGCCGGATACGCTGGCGACACATGATGACCAAAAAGCGACATGATGGCAGGGTGCAGATCCCCGAGATCGCTTTCACCGCGCCCGCCGGAACACCTGCGGGGGTCGAGGTCCTGTCCTTGGCCGATCTGCGCCACCGGGCCACCGCGGCCCAGCTCGCAACACCGCAGCGGCCGGACTTCCACCACCTGCTCACCCTCACCGACGGCACCCTGTGGCACGCCGTGGACTTCACCGGCTACGCCCTCGAACCGGGATCCTGGCTCTGGGTTCGCCCCGGCCAGGTCCACCAGTGGGGCGACCTCACCGGCGCCGAGGGAACCCTGATCCTGTTCCGCCCGGACTTCCTCGATGCGGCCACGGCCGACGCCGCCCGCACCCAGGACCCGCACGCCCCGGTCCTGCGCCTCCCCCTGCCCGACGATGCCGCGGCCCTGCGCCTCGCCGCCGAGCATCTCGGCATCGAGTTCCAGGCACTCGGACGCCTGCCCCTGGACGTCCACACCTCAGCACTGCGCCACCTGCTGGCCGTCCTTGTGCTGCGCCTGACTCACCTGACCGCGCCCGCCGGCTCGCCCGCCCCCGAACCCGACCCCACCTACCTGCGCTTCCGAGACGCCGTCGAACAGGACTTCGCCCGCACTCGCCGCGTGGAGGACTATGCCCGGGCCCTCGGCTACTCGCCCCGCACGCTCTCCCGCGCCACCCTCACCGCCGCAGGGCTCGGCGCCAAGGAGTTCATCGACCGCCGCGTGATCCTGGAGGCCAAGCGCCTCCTGGCCCACAGCGACCAGAGTGCCGCCCGCATCGCCGACCATCTCGGCTTCCCCAGCGCGACGCACTTCAGCAAGTTCTTCCACCGGGGCACCGGACAGACCCCCATCGCCTTCCGCGACACGGTCCGCGGGCACTCCCCGCAGTGAACGGCCCGTCGCCGTAGGCCATCCGGGATCGCGTATTCGTCTACTCCGGGCCAGGGTCGCGTAGCGGGTTACGGTGCCCGCAGTCCCAGCACTTCACAGATGCCCCTATGTGCTGTCAACCGGTCACGGGTTCCGGTCGTGGCAGTGGGATGGCCCGAATGTGCTGATAGATCTCTCGGGCCACGTAACGCTTGAGACACCGGATGACCTCACGCTTGGTCTTGCCCTCGGTGCTGCGTCGTTGGAGGTAGCGCTGGGTTCGTTCCTCGCGTCGCAGGCGTGTGAGGACGATGCGGTAGAGCGCCGCGTTCGCCTGCCGGTTGCCACCGCGGTTGAGGCGGCGGTGCCGGCTCTTACCAGATGAATGCTTGACGGGGCTCGCGCCGCAAAGGGCGGCGAAGGACGCCTCGCTGGTCAGGCGGTTGTGGTTTTCTCCCGCAGCAATGAGCAGAGCTGCCGCACTGTCGGGCCCCAGCCCGAAGACCTTGAACAGGTCCGAGTTGAGAGACCGGACAATGAGGGTGATCTGCTTCATGAGAGCGCTGATCTGCTCGGACAGGTGGCGGATGCGCACCGCCAGCAGCTGCAGGGCCTGGTGCACCACACCGTGCTCGGGGTCGAGCTGGGCGCAAGTGGCGAACAGCGCCGGGTTGCGCAACGATTCCTGCCTTTCACGCAGAAGAGGATCTGCGGGGACCAGGATCGCTTTGAGCTGGTTGATGGCCTGCGTGCGGGCGCTGACAGCGGGGTCCTTGACCATTTTGGCCACCCGGAGTTCTTCGACAGCAGCTTCGCTGTACTTGGGGTGGGTGCGGGCCGGCCCGCCAATACCGCACGAGCTGCCGCTTCGGCGTCGATGGTGTCGGTCTTGCCACGCCGTCGACGCGTGGCACGGTCTGGGCGGTCGACCTCGATGACCCGCACGTTCTGGGCCATCAGATACCGGCACAGCGATGCTCCGTACGACCCCGTGCCCTCCACTCCGGCGCGGCCGACCAAACCGAAGGAGGAAGCCCATGCCAGCAGGTCCAGATGTCCCGCGCGGGTTGCAGGGAAGGAGCGTGTGGCCAGCAAGGCACCCCTGATTGCTCGACGCCGTTGTCATGAGTGCCTCCGTCCGGACCGGCTGGGGTGAACCGGCTCGACGGATACGGGCGGTCAAGACTGTGACGATGCTGAATACGAAAGCCCCTATGGAGACACGTCCGTTCGCCGGGTCGGCATGCCCGTCCGCACCACGGCCGGCAGATCAACTCTCTGGACAGCAAGGTCAGTCCCAGAGCGAGCCAGACCGTGGTTCGAACGGGACATCGTCATTCTCACATTCCCAGACCAGCACGATGGGGGCACCGAGCTGGATGTGGGCGCGGACGACGAGGTCGCGGTAGTCACGCCAGGAGAAGCTGTCGCGTCCTGTGCCCTTGTGCTTGCGGTGGCGGCGCGGCCGGTAGATCAGCCGGGGTGCCTCGCCCGGCCGGTAGCAGCACAGGGCGGCGATCGACCAGCGGCGCCAGGACCGGCCCCGCACCCGCACCACCGGCGTGTGGCCACGCCGGCCCCACGTGCGGGCCCGTGGCGGGCATCATCGAGAACCCGGCGTCGTCCTCGAACACGACGAACGCCCCGAGCGCCGCCGCAGCCATTCCCTCTGCGGCCACACATCCTTCTTCCACAGTTCGACTGCATGCTCGTCCCGTTCCAGCGCGCGGCGGGCGGGAGACTGCCAGGCCCAGCCGTGGTCGTGCAGCAGGCGCCGTACCGCCGCCATCGAACAGGCGATCTGGAATCTTCCAGGCGATCAGGACTCTGATCCGTGCCAGGGCCCACCGCTGGTCCTCCCAGCCGTGCTCGGCGGGCCCCAGGGCCAACTCCTCCTCCAACTCCGCGAACTGACCGTCGGACAGCCTGGGCAATATCGACGGTCCGGTGGAAGCCAGCGCATCCAACCCGCCCTCCCGCCAGGTACGCCGACAGCGTTCCACCGACCGCTCGCTCACCCGCAGATCCTTCGCGATCACCGCGGTCTTCTCGCCGCGCGTGAACGTTCGGCCGCCTGATACCGGATCCGCTAACGAGACTCTCGCCGCTCGGCGGTCGGGAGCGGTGCGGGGACGAAGAAGATCTGAAGGTCCGGCCGGGCTGCGGTGGGATCGCTGTGGAGCAGGCCCATCATTTCGCTCGGCGGGTTGGCAGGAACGAACGGGACGGGCTCGGTCGTCTCGTACACCACGCCGACCATCGGGTGGTCCTGCAGATGGGAGCCCACGCCCGGCAGGTCGACGACGATGTCGATGCCGTGATCCTCAAGGTGTCGTGCCGGGCCGATCCCCGACAGCATCAAAAGGTGTGCGGAATTGATGGCTCCCGCGGTCAGCACCACTTCGGTGGTGTCGACGAACCGGTGCTCGCCGCCGACGGTGTACTCGACGCCGGTGCAGCGGCCCTCAGTGGTGCGCAGCCGCTGCACGGTCGCGTCCGTGACGACATCCAGGTTCGGCCGGTCGAGGAACGGACGGATGTAGGCGTCGGCCGCGCTCTGGCGCGTGCCTCCGGGCAGATTCATGTCACTCCACCCGAACCCGGTCTCCAGCCCGCTGTTGATGTCGTCGGCGCGTGTGAAGCCCGCCTCGACCGCAGCGTCGACAAACGCCGCGGTCAGGGGATGGGGTTGTGCCACCGGGGCGACCACGACCGGCCCGTCGGTGCCCCGCAGGGTGGTGTCACGGCCGTGAGCGCTCTCGCTGCGGCGGAAGTAGGGCAGCAGATCGTCGAAACCCCAGCCCGGAGCACCGAGACCGGGCCAGACGTCGTAACCGGAGCGGTGCCCCCGCAGGTGGTGGAGGCCGTTGACGCTCGACGATCCGCCGAGCGCCTTGCCGCGCCGCAGTTCCACTGCGCTGCCCGTACCGGCCGGCACGGTCGAGGTGTGCGGCCACAGGGATGCCGGGTCGGGCACCAGGAAACCCCAGGGAGACGCCATGGTCTCGGTGGCGTCGCGGGCTCCCGCCTCCAGCAGCAGTACACGCACGCCGGAGGGTTCCGAGAGCCGAGAGGCGATCACGCATCCCGCGGTTCCCGCTCCCACCACGACATAGTCATAAGGCTGGTTGTTCATCATGTCTCCGCTTCTCACGGCAGCCTTGTCCGACCAGCCGGATTCAGAAAGACAGCTGGGCTCAACGATCAAGGAACCGGTCATGTACCAAAGGGTTTCAGGAAATGTGCACAGATCTCTTCGTGTCTTTTGTGTGCACGTCTCGGAACAGAAGCTTAGGAAGATCGAGGCAGCGGGCACTTGAACCACGGCGCCGTCCGATCGGAACGTGGCCGCCACAAGCCGGTGTTGGAGCCACACCACGCCATGGCCTTGAGGAACGGCCGCGCGATCACCGCGGAGATCCGGGCCGGCGTCCACCGCCGGCCTCACCCAGCCGTGCCCGGCCGGCGCCTTCTCCTTCGGCGGCCAGCCACTGCCGCCAGCCGGGCTTAGAACTCCTAACGAAATGATCTCTGAGGTGGTTGGATCACTCCGGAGCTGGTGATCTGGGGGTGCGGGGTGGCGCGGCCGAAGCCGTGGAAAGTCGACGACGAGCTGTGGGCGGTGATCGAGCCGCTGTTGCCGAAGGTGGAGCGTCGAGCCCGGCATCCTGGGCGTAAGCGGCGTCCGGACCGGCTGGTGTTCCAGGGCATCCTGTTCGTGCTGCACACCGGGATCGCCTGGGAACATCTGCCGCAGGAGCTCGGCTTCGGCTCGGGCATGACCTGCTGGCGCCGCCTGGCCGAGTGGACCGAGGCCGGGGTATGGCGCCGACTGCATGTTCTGCTCCTGGCCAAGCTCCGCAGCGCGAACGCCCTGGACTTCTCCCGGGCGGCGGTCGACGGCTCTCATATCCGAGCGTTAAAGGGGGCTCCAAGACCGGACGAAGCCCCGTCGACCGGGGCAGGACGGGCAGCAAACACCACCTGATCACCGACGCCACCGGCATCCCACTCGCCGTCACCCTGACCGGCGGCGACCGCAACGACGTCACCCAGCTCATCCCGCTTCTGCAAGCTGTGCGGCCGGTGCGAGGCAAGCGCGGCCGGCCCCGACGGCGCCCGGACGTGCTATTGGCCGACCGCGGCTACGACCACGACAAATACCGCCGTCTAGTCTGGGATCTCGGCGTGAAACCGCTGATCGCCCGCCGCGGCACCGAGCACGGCTCCGGCCTGGGCACCGAACGCTGGGTCGTGGAGCGTGCATTCGCCCACCTGCACTGGTTCCGCCGACTGCGGATCCGCTGGGAGATCCGCGACGACATCCACGAATCCCTCCTCACTCTAGGGTGCAGCATCATCTGCTGGCGCCGGCTCAGGAACCACCATGCGTGAGACCAAGCGACAGCGGCTGTCTACAGCGAGACCTTCCGCTCGTCGGCCTTGAGGCCGCGGAGTGTCCAAAGTCCGTACAGAGCCAACAACGGTTTGACGACCATCCATTCGCCAGGGCGGTAGTCATCCGCGCGCACCAGCCTCTCTGCAAGATCGGGGCGCTGCCGCCGTAAGTACGCACGGGCCTTGAGCGCATGAGCTGGCTGGGAGGCGATCTTGATGCGATGCACGTCTTCAAGCAGTGGGATCACGTTCGTGATGTTCTCCCACGTCGTCGCGCTCTGGTCTTCGAGGAGCACCGTGCCGTCGAACTCAAGCACCGACTTCGCGTAGTCAGCCATCAGCTGGGCCTCCGTGGCGCCGCTGCTGGTCGCACCGCCGCTGAAGATCACGCAGGTCCCATTTGCACCGTCAGCGGCGATGGAGCGGATTCCAGCACGGACTCGCCATCGGTTGATCAAGTTCGCCGTCGCTTGGGGATTCCGGTACCCCAACACCACCACGGCCGCGGAGGCGCCCCCGCTACTCCCCACGAGCGCTCGAGACCAGCGCCAGTTCAACCACTCGCCCCAGGCCAGGGCTGCAACCCCAGCTATCGCCAGTCCCGTCCTTCGCCGCATGCGGCGACTCTAGGACACCTTGGTATCGGGCCGCGAAGGAACCAGCCACGCTACAGACGACGCATTCTGTTAGGAGTTCTTAGGGCGCGTATCGAGTCGTGATCAATTTGCGGGATATGCCTTCCTGGCACGGTTCGGTCCGATAGACCGTCTTACCTGACGCGAGCGCAACTGGCCGACACAGAGTGGGAGTTCATCGAGCCGTACCTGCCGATCGGTGAGTACGGTCCGTACCCCGGGCGACTGCGGCAGCAGTTCGAGGGGATGATCTGGCGGTTCAGGACGGGCGGGCAGTGGCGGGGAGATGCCGACGGAGTTCGGTGCCTGGTCGACCGTCCATAACCGCTTCCGGCAATGGCGTGATGCCGGGGTCTTCGAGGACTTGCTGGAGGGTCTGATCACGGAAGCAGCGAAGCGGGGTGAGGTGGACCTGTCCCTGGTCAGCATCGACTCCACCACCGCGCGGGCCCACCACGACGCGGCCGGGATGCACCTTGCCGAGGACGTCATCACCGCTTCGGAGAAGGCCGCCGCCGAAGAGGGGAAGGCCAGGACAAAAGGGGCGGCCTCGAAGAACGAAACGGGCAGGACGCCGAAGGCGACCCCGCTTGGGAAGAACGACGACGCATCCGGCGACGGCAGAAACTCAGGCTGAAGGCCGCTCTCCTCGGACGCTCCAGGGGCGGGCAGACCCGCAAGGTCCACGTGGCCGCCGACCGGAAATGCCGCCCATTGGCGTTCGTCCTTACCGCGGGCCAGGCAGCGGACAGCCCGCAGCTCATCCCCGTCCTGGAGAAGGTGCGGGTGCACGGGCGGTGACACTGTCCCCTTCACTCCCACGCTTTAAACAACAGGACCGGCCGGGCAGACATTCCCTCCGCACGGATCTCGCTGCGTTCAACGGCCGGCTGACCAGCGGCGGTAGGGCTCATGGTCGGGCCCGTGGTCGGAAGTGCACGCGCCGCTCGGTTTGCGGACGGACAGACCGGGTGGAAGGCATGGGGCTGTGACGTGGACACTGCCGGAACCGATACTCGCCGGCCCTGAGGCCGACCCGGCTCCGCTGCCCGGGTGGGCGGGAAAGCCCAAGTTGTGGACGAGGTTTTTGTTCTGTCCGTTGTTTGCCGAGGGATGGATCATCCTCCGGCGTGAAGGGTCCTGAGCCAGCGGTGGCGTCAGCTCTGGCAACCACCTTCCGACGCGGTCTTGGCCTCGGTCACGGTGAGGTTGGGATGGACGGAGGTCTCGGCCGACGTACGGCAGGCGTCGACACCGACACCCCGTCACCAACGTCCCCGGACCACAGACCTAGTCCTTCCTCGTGAAGGTGCCGAGACCGCTCGTGTCGAGGTTCTCGACCCGGACCTTGTCGGCGCGTCCCCCGGACCCGACGGTGAAGGTCACGCCGGACAGGCCGACGGCATTCTCGCCGGTGGTCCTGTAGCTGAAGGTGTCACCTGCGTAGTGGCGCAAGACGAACCGTTGCTTCTTGGGCCCGAGTTGCATGGTGAGTTCGCCCCCTTGGGCGCTGACGGTCAGCGGGCCGTAGTAGTCATTGGCGTACGTTCCGGTGTAGGCGCTGTCTGCCTTGGCAGGTGCGGGCGAGGCCGGAGGCTTGCTGTAGTCCACCTTCGAGCGTTCCCCCTGCAGGGCCTGCTGGAAGATCGGCCCGAGGAACTTCAGCCAGTCGACGGTCGGCCCGCCCGTCTGCGCGGTGTCGAGGAACGTGGCGGAGATCGCCTCGGGCACGCCGATGGGCTCTCCGTTGGTCAGGACGACGATGCCGAGCTTCTCCGAGGGCAACAACGTGACGCTGGTGGCCGCCCCCAGCGCGAAGCCGCCGGAGTGGCCGAGCCTCAGCCTGCCCTGGTCGTCGTAGCTCACGTTCCAGCCGAGGCCGTAGAACCCGGTTTTGCCCGCGGGCGAGTGCGGCGGCTGGGAGACCGCGTGGGGCACGTGGGTCTGCTCCAGCGCATCGGCGTCGACGACTTGCCGCCCCTCGAACGTGCCGTTGCCCAGTTGCAGGCGCAGCCACTTCGTCATGTCCCGGGCCGTGGAGCTGGCCCCGCCCGCCGGGCTCTGGGCGTCCGCGTCGCGCACGTGCTCGGCCCGCCAGGTGTCCCCGGTCCTCACATGCAAGTCAGCCCTGTTGCCCGCCTTCTCGTAGTCGGCGAAG
Organism: Streptomyces sp. NPDC058307; assembly: GCF_042880295.1. Taxonomy (NCBI): domain Bacteria; kingdom Bacillati; phylum Actinomycetota; class Actinomycetes; order Kitasatosporales; family Streptomycetaceae; genus Streptomyces; species Streptomyces sp. NPDC058307. The sequence goes on along the minus strand of NZ_JBHVYZ010000038.1, from coordinate 12,471 downwards.
GAAGAGCTGGTGGAGTCCATGCCGAGCGGCCGGTACAGCTTGTCGGCGGACAGCTTCTCCCAGCTGGTCCCCGCCGCTTGCGCAGTGGCGACCGCGGCTTCGGTCAGCCCGAAGTTGGTGTACGCGTAGTGGGCCCGGAAGGGAGCCAACGGTTCGTAGCGGAGGTGGTCCAGGATGTACGAGCGGTCGTAACCGAGGTCCTCCAGGACGTCTCCGGCGTGGTCCGGCAGTCCGCTGCGATGCGAGAACAGGTCGGCCAGCGTGACATGCCGGGTGACCCACGGGTCCTTCAGCGCGAAGCCGGGGGTGTACTTGACGGCCGGGTCGTCCCAGCCGACGGTCTTCTCGCCCACGGCCGCGGCGACCACGGTGGACGCGATGGGCTTGGAGACCGAGGCGAGCTGGAAGACGGTGTCCGGTCCGACCCGGTCCTTCGTGCCCGCGTTCCGCAAGCCGAACCCCTTCAGATACACCACCTCATCGTTGTGCACCACACCCACGGCGACACCGGGCACGCCGGTACGGTGCATGGCGTCCCGTACGACGTCGTCCAGCCGGCCCACAGCGGTCTCGACCTCCGCCCGGGTGAGCTGTGACGGTGGCTGGGCAGGTGGGACGGTGGGCAGCGGCGACGTCCCGACGGCCGCACGGCCGACCGCGGCGGTGATATCGGCATCGGAACCGGTACAGCCGACGGCCAGCGCCGCGACCAGGCCCAGTGCCGCGGCGGAGCGAAGGGGGCGGGGGCATGCGGTGTCGAGTCGGGACATGTCTTCCATGGGAACCTCTCCCGCGGCGCTCGTCGCGCCCTGCCAGGCCGTTCGGGTATCCGGCGTGCGCCGTCACGATGCCGGCCCAGAGCGAGTTCGGCGTCCGGCTGCGCCTCTTCCTGGACCTGCGCCGACAGCCCGGCTCGCAGCGCTGCGGGCGGGCGGGTGGCCGCATCCGGCTGACCAGCCGTGGCCGGGCTCATGGCCGGGCCGGTATTCGGGTGTGCATGCGCCGCTCGGTTTGCGGACGGACAGACCGGGTGGAGGGCATGGGGCTGTGACGTGGACGCTGCCGGAACCGATGCTCGCCGCCCCTGTGTCCGACCCGGCTCTGCTGTCGGGGTGAGCGGGGGAGCCGAAATGGGACGGGTGGCGCGCCTTGGTCTCGGTGGAGGCCGGTCATGTCGTGCTGCGCTCGCGGAGGGGCACGGACTTGCTCGCGTCGTTCCCGGAGATCAAGGGCCGGGAGCAGGCAGTTGCCGGATTCCGCGGCGCTGGACGGGGAATTGATCGTGTGGGAGTCCGGACGGCTCGCGTTCGAGCGGCTTCAGAACCGGCTGCAACGGCGTGGCAGGCGCGGCCTCCCCCACTTCCCCCCCCGTCGGAAGCACCAGTCCGAGCGACCCTCCAGTCAGCAAACCGACCGAGCACCATTCAGTCGCTGCGCAGGCGAAGTCGTACTGACCGTTGCGACGCTCCCGCAAGGCGCACCAGGAATTGCACGCTTCTCCTGGCGTCCCACCTTCCAGGTCTGGAAGGCAACGTCGGCCTCCTGGTGCTGAGAAAAGCCACCGGAGGGACAGCGCCCCGCTTCCGCCCAGACAGCCACGCGCCGGGCGGAAGGAGACCAGCACCCACACGCGGCGCAGCAGGATGGCCTGTCTGCTGCCCGACATTCGGGCCAACCCAGGAAACGACCGCCCCGAAGAACGCGCCAAAGACGCGTGGTCCGACATCTCTGATTCCGGAACATGCTCAGACTCCCCTGGTGGCCGGTAGCGCCTACGGGCCATCACCAGTCGGCGCCCTTAATATGCGACGGGATGGAAGAAAATTCACCAAATAGCACAAATCGTACCCAGGGCGGCGCAAGGATCTGGGTGGTGGCGGCCGGTATCAGCTTGGCTCTGGCGGCATCCCTCACTCTGGCCAACGCCTTGGGCGCAAAACCCGGCCGGGCAGCGACCCTCATCGGTGTCCTGGTCGGCCTGACCGGCTTTCTGGGGTCCGTCACCCAGCTTCTGCGGGACAAACTGGCCGAGGTGCCCCGGTGGCGGCGCGCCACGTACGCAGTCGTGATCGGTTGTGTGTTTGTCGGCGGGGTCGTGGTACTCCTGCGCTTCCAGGCACCACCGCCCCGTTGCACCGGCTGACCGGTCCTCAGGACGTGGCTGTGGTCGGCTTCAAGGACCGCGGCTCCGGGCAAGACCAGCAGCTATTGGACGATGTCTCCTCGACCTTTGCCCGGGCCCTTCCCAAGGGCACAGTCGTACACGACTACGCAACGGAGTACGAGCTTCCGCTGAGCGAACTGCTCCATGGCGATCATCGCCGCCTCGACAGCCGCACCCGGAAGTTTGTCGTCCAGTCCAATGCCGCCATCCTCGTCGGCGGCATCGTCAGCCCCGGTTCCGGCGGGCAGATCAACGTGCGCCCGGCTGTGTATGTCCGCGCCGACCAGGTGCCCGACGCCCCGGAACTCGTCGGCTGGTACACCAGCCAACCGGTCCCCGCGGACCAGAGCCTCGGGCTCGCCCACAGCCGCAACGCCCTGGTGGCCGAGCTGGTCCGGCAAGCCAGCGGTCTTGCCCAGTTCACCTCCGCCCTGGACGCCTGGCAATCAGGCCGTACCACCGAAGCCGTAGCCGGCTTCGCCCGGCTGCTGCCCGGCAAAGGGACGTCGGACCTGGACTCCGGCACCGGATTCGTCACCTCGGACCTCGTCCACCTGTTCCGGGGCCACGCCCTGGAGCAGACCACTGTCAACGGGCAGGAGGCTTCGCGTTCCGCACTGGAGGCCGCCGGCGCCGACTACCGGGCCATCCCGGCAGACTCTCCCATCTGGCTCCGGGCACAGCTCAGCTTGGCCGGCAACATTTATCTGCGTGCGGAGACGGCGACGGACTGCGCTCCCGGAGCCCTGCGTGACTCGGACATCGCCGGCGTCACCTCCACCCTCCGGCGGCTGATGTCCGACGCGAAGTTCACCACGCTGGGCCGCCTCAAGGCCGCGGTCAACCTGGCCCAGGTGGAGTATTGCCGGATCAATGCGGGCCTCACCAGCGACGACGGCACCGTCGATGCCGTTGTGCGGCGGGTCCGCGCCGCAGGGCCCGGCGTAGGCGTTCGCGAACTCAAGGCGCTGGCCGCCTCCATCGCCGCCCAGCGCGAGGCGGACCGAGGACGCCTGGACGCCGCGATCTCCGGCATGCGGCAGGCACTCGTGCTGGAGAGCCGTTTCGTCGTGCGCGCCCAGTGGCTGGCATGGCTGGCCGCCTGGGCGTTCGAACGGTGCGACCCGGTCACCGGAGACCAAGCCGCGCGGGATTCTCTCGACCAAATGCGTAACGCCATCCGCACCGGCGCCGCGAGCCGACAGGGCTATGAGGCGGACCGCAAGTTCCTGGACCGGCGCAAAAACCAGGCCCGCGCGCGGTGCGGGTCCGGGAGCCCACAGTGAGCGCATGAAAGGAAACCCTGATGGAGCGTCGACAACTAGCCGGATGGCTGGTGCTGCTGTCCATCACCGCCGCTGGATGCGGCTCGGCGACCCAGGACGCCACACGTCGAACGAACACGACAGCACGAAGCGCCGCGGAGAGCCGACAAGCCGCAGGCGCACGCAAACCCAAGCCGCACAAGGGCCCGAAACTGCCGGGGAAGTTCAGAAACCTCGCGGCAGGCGACGGCGACGCCCCCGAATGCAAGCGAGACCTTTCCTCTCTGCCTGCGGAGTTCGCCACCTCGCCCGCCGTATGGATGAGCACAATCCAGGGCCCCAGCAGCCTCGTGTTCAATGACGAGAACGCGCTGTGCCTGCACGGCTTCACGGCCGACGGAGCGATCACCGTCACCGTCTCTGACGGCCGCCACGGCTACACCACCACCGCGCAGCCCACCGACGGCAAGCTCACCTTCGACCGGTACGAGCCTCCGGAGTCGCTTTTCAACGGTGCGCGACTGCGGGTGTACGACATCGGCACTGGCGTGATGCAAAGTGAGACCTGGGACTTCGTCCCGCAGTCCGCCGCCCGTGAAAGCCTGGCGGCAGCGGGGCACTTCACCATCAGCGCCACCCAGGGCAGCACCACCGCCTCGTTCAGGCAGTCGGTTGCCGTACCGACGAACCCTGAACGGGCACGGTTGCGCGGTGAGAGCAAGCGCCGACTGGTCGTCGACGGTTTCAAGCAGGGAGACACGATTCCCATCGGGCTATACAGCCTGGCTGGCGGGGCGAGCGACCAGGCGACCCTCGTCCGACAGCTGGGCAGCGTCGTGATGCCCCGCTCGCGCACCGCCGTCTTCCCCGTTCCGCAATCGGCGGCGGGCAGTACCTACTGCGTCACGGTGCCCCTGGCTACGCAGTACAACTGCCCGTCCTTCTGATCATCCGGTCGGGGTGTAGGGAGGCGTCATGGCTGGCGTCCGGCGGGTGGGCCAGGCATGCGGTGTGAGGAGGGACGTGGGTGCCACGGCAGCCAACCGCGCTGTCCGGGCTGCTGCCCGTGGCCACAATGCGGCCGGTGCAAGCGGGGTCGGGGATGTGCCGCGCGGTCCTGGCGGGTCGAGCAGCACAGATCTACCTCCAGCGGGAGCAGATCGGGTGGGGGTTGTGAGGCGCGGCGGAAGAGGGCAGCCGGACCGATGACGCCGGGCCCGAACTTGTCGCGGACGCGGTCGACGGCGGTTTCCCCGGACAGGCGGTTCTCCCTGGCGTCATCGAGGGAGAGCTGCCTGGGGACCTGGTCGGCATCGATGAGTCCCCGCCCTTCACAGCGATGCGGGTCAGCCCGCCGCGCTGCAGGCCGGGGACCGAATCGTTCGCTGCCATGGGGCTTATCGGCCATGGCCTGATTGTTCATTGCGTGGCTCCCGTCCGGAAGCGAGACTGCCGTGGGCCGAACGGTGACGCGCAGAACGGGGGCTCGGTGAAACGCATCCACTTCACGGCGGAGGACCTGGCGCGGACCCGCGTGGCTACGACGATCGGCGTGGCGGCGGAAACTCTCGATACTCTGAAGCTGTTGAAGGACCGCGACGCCAGTATCACCTTTCGGCGCTGGCACATATCGGTACGTGGGCGGCTGGGCCAACAGGCCGGACCACTTGCCGCGTTGATGCCCATACGGGGACCGCTGATCGACGCGACGAGCCTCATGGGAGACACGGCGTCCATCGACGAGGCGGTGGACAACCTGATGGCGGCTCCCCGCGCCCTGATGCGCCTCGAATTGGAGAACCTCGACTTCCACCCCACCCACCGCTCCTGGGCCCGAAACCTGGTGGACGGCGACCGTGAAGCTCGCCTCCAGGTGGCCACGGCACTCCGAGCCTGCCACACCGTCACCATCGCCCCCTATTGGAGCAGGGTGCACTCCCATCTGAGGGAGGTCCGGGCCGGGTACGTGACCACGATGGCCGACGGCGGGGTCGAGCAGCTCCTCACCACACTGTGCGGTTCGTTGGTCCGCTGGCGGCCGCCCGTGCTCGAAGTGGTCCACACACGTGATGCGGACATCCACCTGAACGGACGAGGTCTCGTCATTGCGCCGACGATGTTCTCAACCCGGCAGGTGGAACTTCTGTACCCGCCGCTGGACCCGGACCGGGCACCCGTTCTGGCTGTCCCCAGTCTCAGTGGGACCTCGCTCGACACCACGCTGTGGGAGGGCGTCGAGTCCACCGCCCCCTCACTCGACGACCTGCTGGGACGCACCAGGGCCGCAGTGCTGAGGGCGGCCGTCGGCGGATGCGGCACCACGGAGCTGGCCCGCCGCCTGCACATCTCACCGGCGACCGTGAGTCACCATACGACCACACTACGCAACGCTCGCCTGATCACCACCCGACGCGAAGGCAAGGCGGCCCTCCACACGGCCACGTCACTGGGCCTCGCCCTGCTGGGCCAAAGCCCCCTCATCTGACGGGAACGACCCGGGCCGACACCGGGAGGCAACTCCTCGACCGGGCACGTTTCGATGGTCTTCGAAACCATGGCCAGGAACGTCGGCGGAACGTACGTTGCGGAACCAGGAGATCGACCGCAGCAACGGGACCTGTTTGTCCGGCAGACCCCAGAGTGAGACCGGCAGCCGGCCGTGGCAGGCCGCCCGCGGAGTGTGCCGGCCGCCGAACCCCAAGGGCCCGCCATCGTCGAAGGAGTCCAGATGCGTCTACGCAAGTACGCGATCGCCGCCGTGTTCATGAGCACCGCGGTCTTCACCGCCATAGCCCCCCAGGCCATGGCCGCCCCCATACCCTTGGAGACCACCACGACCCCCGCGGCCACGACCCACGACACCGGCTCCACAGCGACCCACGAGAGCGGCACGGTCACCGTGCTGTGCGCCAACGGCTGCTACCAGTAGGCGGCCACCCTCGGGGTTGTTCCCAAGGCCACTTCCGCTTCGCCGGCCCGGGGACCAAAGCTGGGACCACCAGGGCGCCCGCACCCGCCTCCCCTCGCCGACAGGATGCGCGGCGCCAGCCCAACTCACCGCGGGTCGGCGGCGAGCCCTTGGGTGCGGCTCCCCTGAAGTGAGTTGACGCTCGGGTTTCATGCCTCCGGGTGCGTGCCCGCCGGCGGCTTTCGATCGAAAGGTAAGACTGAATTCAGTCTCGACGTGATTCAGCCCGCTCGGCAGCGTGTGCCGCATGGACATTGGGGTGGAACTCGAGAACTATCTGAGCGAAGAAGCGCGCGTTGATCGACGCCATCACACGCGAGTTTCGCAACGGCACCCCGGCCAAGACCATCGCGTTGAGCGTCGCGCGGGCCTTCAGCCGGGACCAGGTGACGCAGTACCTGAGTGCGTCAGCCGCACCATGCGGGAGCCGATCGCGGCCCGGTTATGGCTGACTGTCCACCAGCTGCCGCCGGGCGCGCCAGAACTCGATCCGGTCGAGGGGGGTCTGGTCGCTTGGCCGGGCTCGACCTCCGACCCCCGTAACCCCAGCCATTAAAGATCTCTAGTAGGACTCCGTTAAGTTGCTCTGGCTCTTGGGTTCGGGCTGGTGGTGGATGTTCTTGGCAGGGGGCGGTGGCAGGTGGTGCAGGTGCCGGTCCAGCAGTTCAGCAGGTCCTGGATGGTGTCGAGGATCTGGTAGAGGGTGAGTCCGCTGTATCGGCTTTTGGGGCCAGGCGCTGTTCGGTGAGGAACGCGTGGGCGGCGGTGACCAGGGTGACGTGGTGATGCCACCCCGTCCAGGAACGGCCCTCGAAGTGGTCCAGGCCCAGGCCGTGCTTGAGTTCCCGGTAGTCGTGCTCGATGCGCCAGCGGATCTTCGCCAGTCGGACCAGTTCGGCGAGGGAGAGCGTGTCGGGCAGGTTGGACAGCCAGTAGCCGGTGGGCGCCTCGGCGGCGGCGGGCCATTCGACCAGCAGCGTGACGTCGGGCAGGACGCCGTCCCAGCAGTTTTCGTCTGTGGCGGCGGCCTGGGCGAGGCGTCGGGACCTGACCCCGGCCGGCCGCACCCGCAGGGACAGGAAATGCGAACGCATCGGCCCGCGGGAGCCTTCCCGCCAGGTCACCTCGGTGAAGGCCTGCCGCCCCTGGTCCGCCACGAGCGCGGCCACCGGGGACGGCTTGTCGCGGTAGCGGGGCTGGGGCTTGCGGCCGTTGCCGGACCAGGGCGGGGCAGTGGGCACGGCATCGTGCGGGTGGACGGTCACGTCCGAGCGGATCGCCACCACGTAGCCGATGCTCCGACGTTCCAGCCCGTCGCGGAAGTCGGCGTTCTGCCCGTAGCCGGCATCAGCCACCACCACCGGCGGGACGAGACCCCAACCGGCCAACTCGTCCAGGACATCCAAGGCCAGGCGCCACTTCTCCCGGTGCCCGATCTCCTCAGGGACCCCCGTCTTGCGTCGGCGGGCCGGGTCGTGCGCCCACTCCTGGGGCACGAACAGGCGCCACTGCAGCGGACAGGACGCGGTGTCGGAGACCGCGTGCACGCTCACCGCGACCTGGCAGTTGGCCTGCTTGCCCAAGGCTCCGCAGTACTGGTGCGCGACCGCCACCGACATCTTCCCGTCCTTGGGAAACGACACATCGTCCACCGCCCAGGCATCCGGGCCGATCAGCGGCACCATCCGCTGGGCGATCCGCCGCCGCACCGGCACCGGATCCCACGTCGACTGGTTCACGAACTGCTGCAGGTTCTGCTCGTTGCCGTCCGGCAGCCGCGAGGCCATGGCCTGGATGGACTTGCGCCGCCCGTCCACCATCAGTCCCCGCAGATAACAGTCGCTCTTCGCCTGCTGATCCTTGCGCGGCACCGACGCGAACACATCAGCGACGAATAACGCCAACTTCGCCCGAGCACGGTTCACTTCATGTGCGTCCACCCACCCACCATGCCGCTCAACACCACCGACGGAAAGACCTAACGGAGTCCTACTAGCTGGCTGTGGTCATGGGTCGTCACGCCTCCCGAGGCACCACCAGCACCGGAGCAGGATGCGCCCATCAGGAATGCACCTGGACGCTCTACCGTTGAGGGCCCAGCTTGGGCAGGGTCGGCGAAACGGGTGCCGATCGCTGATTCGTCTGGCACGCCTCTGCTGGATGGGCTTGCCCCCCTTGGACAGCAACTGGTGGCGGCCACGCAGCGGATGAGGGCGCTGCTGACTCAAGACCGTGAAGCTTGAAGTCGGTTGTCCGGAGCGTTGCCCAGTGTGCGGAGGTCATGGTCGTCGAGCAGGTCGAGGGCTCACCATGCGCTACCAGCGCCGTACCCCGGCTCTGCAGGCGATCGTGGTCGCCGTGATCACAGCCCCGGACCGGTGACCGCCGTGGGGGCTGACTTCGGCTGTGCCGCCGATACAGAGCACGAACGTAGGGTTCCGTCCGGTGATCCGGGAATCCCCGGACGGAGCCCTCACGTCAAGACGGGCCGGTCACGACGCGCTGTCACACATGCCTTCCTCCAGCTCGCGGATGTCCCGGTCCCCCGAGGCCACGCAGATCCAGCGGGTCGGCTCCTCGGCGTACTCCCAGCTGCGAGGATCGGCCAGGACGTCGTCGAGGTCCTGCCCCGTCACCTCCTCACCCTCGGTGTCCGCGGGCCATACCTCCGATCGGAACACCTTGATGAAGCCGAGCCGCTGCCAGCAGCCGATAAGCCGGGCGAAACGCGGAATGTGTTCCTTCCATTCCTCCTCGTCCTCGCTCTTGGTCCAGTCGGCGAGCACGGCCCAGAGGTCCGCTGCCTCTCCGCCGTTGATGAAGAGGCAGTATTCGTCGTCCTCCCAATCCTTCATGGCCTGTGTTCCTTACTCTTCTCACTTGTCCAGTGCGGGGTTACCGGCCAACGGAATACGGTAGGCCTTCTTGTCCTGCTGGACCTTGACGTACGTGGATCGGTGCAAGAGCGGAGACGAGCTACCTCTACGACGCCGACGGCGAGCCACCCATCCGGCGCGCAAAGAGCGCCCACGATGGGAATCCAGCCGCAGCCGATAAAGGAGGATCTCCTTGGCGACCGCGGCGTCGCCGTTCTCGCCCATCATGCCGGGGCAGGCCGGGTAACCGGAACCTGTTCCATTGCAGGAGTACACCGGTGACATGGTCACCACCAGCGCTCCGACGGGCGGCCAGGCCGGCGCGGTCGTGACCAACGCACTCGGCCGGACGGTCGAGCGCCGTGAGTACGCCAGCCCCAAGCCTGAGGGCACGCAACCACCATGAGCTACACCTACACGCCCAGCGGCAAGCAGAAGACCGTCACCGGTCCCTCAGCAGTGGCAAGCTCCGCGAGCCGTTGCGCACCGTCGTCACGAGCGCCTACGGGGACGGCATCGCCGACCTGTTCCTGTTCACAGCTCCCGCCGCCCTGCTCGGCCTCGTACTGACTCTGTTCATCCGCGAGACAGCACTGAAGGACCGCACTCCCGAGCCCGGACATCCCACCACCGCACCGGCGGAGGGCCAGGCCTGAAAGGTCACCTTCGTACGCCGTCGGCCAGTGGCGACTCAGTGGTGGGACTCAGCCGGGTCTCGACGATGCCCACGATCAGGCTCAAGTCGCGGGGCTGGACATGCATGCATGGTCCCGCTCCCGCGGGTCGTCGCCATCGGCGTACGAGGGGTCTGTCCGACGACAGACCCGAGCGGCGGACGAGTCAGGCTGTACGCCACGGAGCATCCAGGTGACTTGCCCCAGCCAGGGTGGGGCCGAGCCTGCTGCGAGGGGCCGCCGAGGGTGGCCAGCGCGCAGTTCCACGACGGCCGCACAGGCCGTTTTGATCGTCCGCGATGGGCACCGGATCCTGGTCCCCGTACCGAGCCCCGACGGGATTCCCGCCGCATGGCAGGCCTCAGCCGCATGGCAGGCCTCAGAGGATGCGTCCTCGATCCGGTCACCGGCCGTGCCGCTCTCGACTGGCGGATGGCCACCGGTGGACAGCGGCTCCCGAACCGCTGATCCTCATCACCTCTGCCGACCAGCGCAGTTGCAACGAGCTGGCCGCCGCCCATGCCCAAGCCCTCAGCGCATGAGAGTCCGCGCAACCCCATGGGCGGCCAACCAACCCCTATACGGCCAGCACCGCATGCGGAGCTGGAACTGAACTTCTCTGCCGACCCAGGTTCCATCCCGGGCGGTGGAGCGGGCGGGCATGAGGCCCTCCCGGTCCGATGTCGTGACCTCGTGAGCACATGGTGTGGGCAGTGTTGGGCCCGGCTGAGCACCGCAGAGCATGGAGTTCGGGCAGTGGCGCGGCGCAGGGTTACGAGCAGAAGGACGGCGCCGCCGCCCACAGATCCCGAGGAGCGGCCATGAACATCCCCTGTCTCCCGCAACGTCGTCCTCGGCCCTCCGCGGTGACGGCGCGACAGCCCGGCCGTACGGCGGAAGCCATGAACACGATGCCGGGATGAGCACCGCCGCGTGGAGCCCGGTGTCTCTGGCCGTCCTGTGCGCCGGCGTCGGTCACGGGCGCTCGACCCGCCTGCTCGCGGACTGGGTCGCGGAGGCCGTGTGCCGGTCACTGGCGGCCGGTGGTGCGCGCGCCGAGGTGGAGGTGCTGGAGCTGCACCGGCTGGCGGCCGACCTGGCCCAGCACTCCGCCCGGGGCCGCGCCAGCCTCGACCTGCGGGAGGCGGTCGCGGCGGTCGTGACGGCCGACGGGCTGGTGGTGGCGACCCCGGTGCTCGCCGCATCCCCGAGCGAGGTGTTCGACTCGTTCTTCGCCGTCCTCGGGGACAAAGTCCTCTCCGGCATGCCGGTACTGCTGGCGCTCGACAGCTACTCCCGTCGGCAGCCACCCGACCTTGTGCAGGCGATGCGCAGGCGCCTGACCGACGTGCACGCCGCACTCGTGCCCACGGTCGTCGCCGCGGGCCCCGCCGACTGGCAGGCCACGGCGCACAGCGACGCGGCGCGACTGCGCGCCTGCATCGACCGGGCCGCCGTCGAACTCGCTGTGGCGATGCGTTCGCACCGGCAGTGACCGACAACACTTGCTTCGAATTCGAAGCAGATGTACTGTCCTCAACAAGTGCTTCGAATTCGAAGCACCATCGATCGCAACGAAGGTGAGAACCCCATGAAGGCAGTACGTTTCCACGAGTACGGCGACCCGAGCGTCCTGCGCTACGAGGACATCGAACAGCCCGCCCCCGGGACCGGGCAGGTCCGCATCCGCGTCGCCGCGACCTCGTTCAACCCCGTCGACGGCAACATCCGCGGCGGCTTCATGCAGGGCCCCATACCGGTACAGCTGCCCCACACCCCCGGCATCGACGTCGCCGGAACGGTCGACGCGCTCGGCGAGGACGTCGACACCATCGCGATCGGCGACGACGTCATCGGCTTCCTGCCGATGGACGGCACCGGAGCCGCCGCACAATACGTCCTCGCACCCGCCGACGCCCTGACCCCGGCCCCCAAGAGCGTCCCCCTGGCCGACGCCGCCGCACTCCCGCTGGTGGGCCTGACCGCCCACCAGGCACTGTTCGACCACGCCAAGCTGACGGCCGGACAACGCGTACTGATCAACGGAGCCGGCGGAGCCGTCGGCAGCTACGCCATCCAGCTGGCCAAGAACGCCGGCGCCCACATCATCGCCACGGCCGGCCCGCGCAGCAGCCAGGCAGTCACCTCGGCCGGCGCCGACGAGGTCATCGACCACACCACCACGAGCGTGACCACGGCGGTGACCGAACCGGTCGACGTCGTCCTCAACCTCGCACCGGTCGCCCCGGAACAACTGGCCGCCCTCATCACCCTGGTCCGTGACGGCGGTGTCCTCGTGAACACCACGGTGTGGATGCCCGCCCCCAGCGACGAAGAGCGCAACGTGCGCGGCATCAACCTCTTCGTCCGCAGCGACGCCGCCCAACTGGCCCAGCTGGTAGCACTGACCGACAACGGCGAACTGCGCGTCGACGTCGCCGAACGGGTACCACTGGCCGAACTCCCGGCGCTCCACGCCCGGGCCACCGAAGGCACCGTGCACGGCAAGGTCATCGTCATCCCC
>NZ_JBHVYZ010000037.1:21737-90729 GCF_042880295.1 Streptomyces sp. NPDC058307 | reverse complement strand
CCCCAGACACGTCCAGGACCGGACCGCCATATCCGTCGGTCACCTTCGCGGCACCGGACCCGAGACAGACCAGCCGCACCGTGATCCAGGAGTCCGTCTTCGCCAGGGGCACCTCGATCCGCTGCCCTGTGACAAGTTTGCAAAGTCATGCACATGATCGAACGGGGGAGTGAAGAGTCGTCCGTGTCCGACTTATCGGTACAGGCTCGAAAGGGACGACACCATGGCACTCTCCCGATCGGCACGTTTAGGGGCCGTCGCGACCGCGGCGGCTTCCTTCTTCGTCATCGCCGCCGCCCCCGGCCCGAAACCCGGCGCCCCCGGCATCGGCGACCCCTACTTCCCGAACCTCGGCAACGGCGGCTTCGACGCCCGCCACTACACCCTCGACGTGGCGTACAACCCGGACACCGACCGGCTGGACGGCCGTACGACACTCACCGCCCGCGCCACCCATAACCTCTCGTCCTTCGACCTGGACCTGCAGAAGTTGGAGGTCACGGCAGTCCAAGTGGACGGCAGACGCGCCCAGTTCACGCGCGACGGGGACGAGATCCGCATCAGCCCGCGCGAATCCCTGCGCAAGGGCCGCGACTTCACGGTCGCCGTCACCTACGGCGGGATACCCGAGCCCCTCAACGGGCCCATCGTCTTCGGCTCGGACTACGGCTGGATGAAGACCCCCGACGGCGTCTTCGTCGCCTGTGAACCCAACGCCGCCTCCACCTGGTTCCCGTCCAGCGACCACCCCGCGGACAAGGCCACCTACGACATCCGCATCAGGACCCCGAAGGGCCTGACCGCCGTCTCCAACGGCCGGCTCGTGTCGACGTACGACAAGGGCGGCTCGACGTACACCCACTGGCGCGAGAAGAAGCCGATGGCGACCTACCTGGCGACCGCCACCATCGGCAAGTTCGACGTCCGCACCGGCAGGACCCCCGGCGGGATACCCATCTACACGGCCATCGACCCGGTCCTGGAGAACAGCAACAACGTCGACGTGTACGGCGTCACCGCCGAGGTCACCGACTACTGGTCGCAGGTCTTCGGACCGTACCCCTTCGAGGAGACCGGCGCGATCGTCGACGACATGGCGCAGGCGGGGTTCTCGCTGGAGGTGCAGTCGAAGCCGGCGTACTCGGCGGTGCGCAACGAGACCACGATCGTGCACGAGCTCGCCCACCAGTGGTTCGGCGACTCGGTCTCGGTCGCGCACTGGAAGGACATCTGGCTCAACGAGGGCTTCGCCACCTACGCCCAGTGGCTGTGGGCCGAGCACCGGGGCACCCGCAGCGCCCACGACTCCTTCCTCGCCGGCTACGACGCCCGCCCCGCCGACAACCCGTTCTGGCAGACCACCGTCGGCGACCCGCAGCGCGACACGATGTTCGCGTCCGCGGTCTACCAGCGCGGCGCGATGACCCTCCAGGTGCTGCGCGAACGGATCGGCGACAAGGCGTTCTTCAGGCTGCTGCCGGCCTGGACCACACTCCACCGCCACGGCAACGCCGACACCGCCGACTTCGTCCGGCTCGCGGAGAAGGTCAGCGGACAGCAGCTGGACGACCTGTTCGGCACCTGGCTCTTCACGACGGGCAAACCGGCCCTGTAACAGGCCCTGCGCAAGAATGCGGTGTGCTCCAGCAATTGTTCAGCCCCTCCGTCCAGCACACGCTCGACCTCGTCGGCATCTTCGTGTTCGCCATCTCCGGCGCGCTGCTGGCCGTCCGCAAGAACTTCGACGTCTTCGGCATCGCCGTTCTCGCCGAGGTCACCGCGCTGGGCGGAGGGCTGTTCCGGGACCTGATCATCGGCGCGGTGCCGCCCGCCGCCTTCACGGACCTGGGCTACTTCATCACCCCCCTGCTCGCCGCCCTCCTGGTCTTCTTCCTGCACCCGCACGTGGAGCGCATCCAGGCCGGCGTGAACGTCTTCGACGCGGCCGGCCTCGGCCTGTTCTGCGTCGCCGGGACGACGAAGGCGTACGAGTACGGGCTCGGCCTCACCCAGTCGGCGACCCTCGGCCTCGCCACCGCCGTCGGCGGCGGTGTCCTGCGGGACGTGCTCGCCAACGAGGTGCCGTCCCTGCTGCGCTGGGACCGCGACCTGTACGCGGTCCCGGCGATCGTCGGCGCCACCATGGTCGCCCTGTGCATCCGATACGACGCGCTGTCCCCCTTCACCAGCGGGCTCGCCGCGCTCACCGCCTTCGTGCTGCGCCTGCTCGCGATGCGGTTCCACTGGCGAGCACCGCGGGCGTGGAACCGCCGGTCGACCGTGCGTGAGGAGTAGCGCCCGCCCGGCCGTGCAGCAGCCCCATCTCCTCGGTCAGCCAGCGGAACGCCGGGACCACCTGGGGCTTCCACAGCGCCATGTTGTGGCCGCCCGCGCTCTTGGGGATGTAGACCACGTGCACGGTCGTCGGCGCCTTCGCGATCTGTTCGAGGCCCATGGCCGCCTCGTAGCCGTCGCCCGGCTGACCGGACTGGTAGAGCGCGATCGAGGGCGGGGTGCGGGCGTCGCGCAGCAGCACGTAGGGGTTGTTGGCGCGCCGCAGGGCGGGCGTCTCGGCGGCCAGCGAATTGCGTTCACCGATCGGGTCGTTGTAGCCCGACATGCTGACCGCGGCCCGGTAGCGGTCGGGGTGGGCGACGGCGAGCTTGGTCGCACAGTGGCCGCCCGCCGAGTACCCGGCCGCGGCCCAGCCCGCAGGACCGGACTGGGCGCGGAAGTTGTCCGTGACCATCTTCGGCACGTCGACGCTGAGCCAGGTGTCGGCGTTGACCGTGCCGGTGATGTTGGCGCACCCGGTGTCCACCCCGGCCAGCAGGTTCATGCGCGGGGCGACCAGGATGAAGGGCGCCACCCTGCCGTCCCGCATCAGCGGCCGCAGCTGGGCGACCGCGTGCAGCGACCCGAACCAGGCCTTCGCCGAGCCCGGATAGCCCGACAGCAGCTCCACCACGGGGAACTTGTGATGCCGGTAGGCGGGCTCGGCGTACTGCGGCGGCAGCCAGACGTAGACCTCGGCGTTCACGCCCGAGACCCGGCCCTTGAGCTGGGTCACCCGTACCCCCTTCATGCCGGGTCCCGAGGCGTGGGTGAAGTGCTGCCTCACCTTGGGCAACCGTTTCAGCGAGATCCCGCCGGTGCCGTCGGCGCCCAGGTTCGCGGCCTGCTGGACGTGGTTGCCGGTGCCCAGCAGGTCGGCCCAGTTGTCGTACAGGCTGTTCTGGTTGTTGACCAGCACGAAGACGAGGGCGACGGCCGTGCCCTGGGCGAACAGCACCATCAGCACGCGGGCGACGGCGCGGGCGATCCGGGGTCCCGGCAGTCGCGACCACAGGGCGAGCGGCAGCACGAGGGCGAGGACGGACAGCACGATCAGCGTGTAGAGGAACGCGGTCCCGGTGAGGCTCATGTCCCTGTAGAGGGGGAAGTCCGGACCTCGGTCACGGACGAGTACGGACACTTACCGAGACCTAGCGCGGGTCTCACCTGGGTGATCGGCGGGGTCGGCGGGGGCGGCCTGAGAAAGCTACCGCTTAGTAGTTGGTTGTTGTACCGTTCAGTCATGCCAGAAGCAGCCTCCGTCACACGCGCCGCGATCGGCGACAGCGAGTTCGACCGCGACACCGCGGCCACCCGCCGCGCGCCCGGCGTCTACGACATCGACCTCTCCGCGGGCTGGACGATCATCAGCGCCGTCAACGGCGGCTACCTCCTGGCCGTCCTCGGCCGCGCCCTCGCCGACGCCCTGCCGCACGCCGACCCGTTCACGATCTCCGCGCACTATCTGACCGCGTCCCAGCCCGGACCCGCGGTGATCCGCACGGACGTCATCCGCACCGGCCGCACCCTCTCCACCGGCCAGGCCTCGCTCTTCCAGTACGACGAGGAGGGCAAGGAGGTCGAGCGCATCCGCGTCCTCGCCTCCTATGGCGACCTCGACGCCCTCCCCGACGACGTCCGTACGACGGCGAAGCCGCCGGTGTTCCCGCCGATGGACCAGTGCTTCGGCCCCGAGGACGGGCCGACCCCCGTCGAGGGCAGCTCCGCCATCACCGACCGGCTGATGCTCAAGCTGGACCCCTCGACCCTGGGCTGGGCCCTCGGCGCGCCCTCCGGCAAGGGCGAGATGCGGTCCTGGTTCGGGCTCGCCGACGGCCGGGACGCCGACCCCTTCTCGCTGCTCCTCGCGGTGGACGCGCTGCCGCCCACGGCCTTCGAGATCGGCCTCAAGGGCTGGGTGCCCACGGTCGAACTCACCGTCCACGTCCGCCGCCGCCCGGCCCCCGGCCCGCTGCGCGTCTCCATCACCACCCGCAACCTGGCCGGCGGCTTCCTGGAGGAGGACGCCGAGGTCTGGGACAGCGAGGACCGACTGGTCGCGCAGTCACGGCAGTTGGCGCGGGTCAGGCTGGGCTGAGCGGGCCCTGGTCTCCCGGTGGGGTGAAGTCCGACCGTCTCCCGCCGACCCTGCTCCCGCTCCGGGCCCGCGGCGCGCGTCACCGTCCCCGAACCCGCCGCCCGGCTGGGGGGCTCCGCCCGCACCGTGCACCGGACGCCCTGTGCATCCTGGCTGCCAAGGCCGCCCACGCGGCCCTCGGCCGGACTCCGCCCTCGGCTCGGCGCTGCGCAAGGTGATGGCCGCGTGGCCCGCCCGCACCGCCGGGGCCACCGCCCGACGCATCCTGGTCGACGTCACCCGCTGGAAGGGCGGCCCTCAGCGTCCGTGGGCCTGGCGGCCGATCGGGACACCGTCTTCGCCGACCGCCGGCTGCGCTACCGGCACAGCGGGGAGCGCGAGAAGCGGACGTACACCGTCGACCCGTACGGTCTCGCGGCCTGGGAGGCGTTGCGCCACCAGGTCGAGGAGCGGCCCGGCGGCATCGACGTCACCCTCCGGGTCCGCCCTGACCGACTCGACCCGTTCGTGCGGCTGATCCCCGTATCTGTCCCAACTCCCCGCGGACGGCGGCAAAAGCGCATGGGCCACGGCCCGGCTCTCCCGGGGTCAGATCGGCGAGGCCCGCGCGGTCGCTTCTGTCACGGGCTTGTACCAGCGAGTAGGTGAGTGGTCCGTGCGGAACCGCAGCTCAGAGGGGTTGCTTTGGTCGTCCTTTGCCGTGCGCACAGGCGGGGGACAGTCCGGGCTCAACGAAGGCTCAGGGGCCGTTGCGAGAGTTCCCGGCCTCAGGACTTCCTCATCCTCCCTGGAGCTGTCTCTCATGAAGCGTGTGCGTCTCCTCCCCGCCGTGGCCCTGCTGGCGCTCTCGCCCCTCGCCCTGGTGGCCTGCGGCTCGGGCGACTCGTCGTCGACCTCGAACAGCGGCACCTCGGGGCAGCAGCAGAACTGTCAGGCCCCGACCGGCAACGCGTCCGGCATGCCCACCGGCGCCGCCTCGGGCGCCCCCACCGGCAACGCGACCGCCCGGCCCTCGGGCGCACCCAGCGGCAACCCCTCCGGCATGCCGAGCGGCGGACCCGGCGGCGGCCGGGGCGGTCAGGGCGGCCCCGGCGGCGGCATGGGCGGCTGCGGCGGCAGCGGGGGCGGTGCGGCTCCGACCGGTGCGCCCAGCGCGGCGGCGACGAAGAGCTGACGGCGCGTAGGGCGTCGTACGGCAGGGGCGGTGCTCCCGGTGAACGGGGGTGCCGCCCCTTTGCGTTGCCGGATCGGCCCTAGTCCAGCCAGTGTTCGCGGCCGACGCTGATCAGTCGCAGCCGGCGCTCCGCCACCTTGCAGACCCGGTCCCGTTCCTCCGGGGGCGCCTCCAGGGCCTCCAGGAACAGTGAGGCGGTGATCAGCATCTGGTCGACGTAGAGGTTCGCCAGCATCAGCAGGTCGTCGTCGCTCCAGCCTTCGGACACCGGGTCCTTGGCCAGCTCGTCCTTCACCTCCTGCCCGAACCGGGCGAGTTGCTCGCGGATGGCCTCCCGGACCGGCTGCACACCGCCATGTCGTTCCCGAGCGATAAAACGGACATGAGCCGGGTACGCGTCTACATGGCCGGCGATCAACTCGATCGCACGCGTGATGCGTTGAGTGTGGTCGTCGGCCGCGGACACCGTCGTCCGGATCATCGGGTGCAGGCTGCCCAGCGCCTCCTCGACGAGGGCCACGCCGAGGTCGGCGGTGGAGCGGAAGTGCCGGTAGAAGGCGGTGGGCGCGACGCCGACGGCCCGCGTGACCTCGCGCAGGCCCAGGCTGCTCAGGCTCTGCTCCTCCAGCAGGGCCAACGCCGCGTCCAGGAGCGCCTGCCGGGTCTTCTGCTTCTGTGCCTGCCGAATGCCGAGGGTGTGACTCATGTCATCCAGTTAACAACTGTTCTCCGTAATTGAAAAGCCGTGTGACACGCTAGGCTCTAGAGTCAGTGAACAACTGTAACCACAACTGTTCACCCAAACGTAACGACAGCCGTCCCGGAGGGGGATCCGTCCCATGCTGTTCCTCGTCGCCGCACTCATGCTGCTCGGCGTCGTCCTGGGCACCGTCGCCCACGCGCCGCTCACCTTCACCGCCGTCGCCGCCGCCGTGATCGCCGTCTGGCTGGGCGTCTTCGCGCTCCGCGAGCGTCACTCGCGCCGCCGCACCCCGAGCCACTGACCGCCGCCCCATCGTCCCCAGGAGCACTGATCACCATGCAGCTCACCGCGCAGGCCACCGACCGAACCGGCGCCCGTGATGCCGACGGCATGGCCGTGGCGTCCTTCATCCTCGGCCTCATCGGCCTTCTCGTCCTCAACGTCTTCCTCGGCCCGGTCGCCATCGTCCTTGCCGCGGTCGCCCTGTGGCGCGGCACCGCCCGCCGCGGCCGTGCCTACCTGGGCCTCGGCCTCGGAGTGGCCGACCTCCTGGTCCTGGTGGCGTTCATGCAGCTGGACAGCACGCCGTCCTGGAGCTTCTGAGGCCGCCGGCACCGGCCGGTCCTGGCCCGAGGGCGCTCATCCGCGACCCGTAGAATCGGCGTCACCATGGCATACCTCGACCACGCCGCGACCACCCCGATGCTCCCCGAGGCGGTCGAGGCACTCACCGCGCACCTCGGCGTCACGGGCAACGCCTCCTCCCTGCACGCCTCCGGCCGCAGGGCCCGCCGCACGGTCGAGGAATCCCGCGAGACCCTCGCGGAGGCACTCGGCGCCCGGCCCAGCGAGATCGTCTTCACCTCCGGCGGCACGGAGGCCGACAACCTCGCCGTGAAGGGCCTGTACTGGTCCCGGCGCGACGCGGACCCCGCAAGGACGCGGGTCCTCGCCAGCCCCGTCGAACACCACGCCGTCCTCGACGCCGTCCACTGGCTCGGCGAACACGAGGGCGCCACCGTCGAGTACCTCCCCGTCGACAAGCACGGCCGGGTCCACCCCGGAGCCCTGCGCGAGGCCATCGCCCAGAGCCCCGACGACGTCGCCCTGGCCACGGTCATGTGGGCCAACAACGAGATCGGCACCCTCATGCCGGTCCGCGAACTCGCCGCCGTCGCCGCCGAGTTCGGCGTCCCGCTGCACGCCGACGCGGTCCAGGCCTTCGGCCAGGCCCCCGTCGACTTCGCCGCCTCCGGCCTCGCCGCGATGACGGTGTCGGGCCACAAGATCGGCGGCCCGTACGGCATCGGCGCGCTCGTCCTCGGCCGCGAGTGGACCCCCGTCCCGGTCCTGCACGGCGGCGGCCAGGAGCGCAACGTCCGCTCCGGCACCCTCGACGTCCCCGCCATCGCCTCCTTCGCGGTGGCCGGCCGCCTCGCCGCCGAGCAGCGCGAGTGGTTCGAGACCGAGATCGGCGCCCTGCGCGACGCCCTGGTCGAGGCGGTCCGTACGGCGGTCCCGGACGCGATCCTCGGCGGCGACCCGGCACCGGGCGGCCGCCTTGCGGCCAACGCCCACTTCACCTTCCCCGGCTGCGAGGGCGACTCCCTGCTCCTGCTGCTGGACGCGCAGGGCATCGAGTGCTCCACCGGCTCCGCCTGCACCGCGGGCGTCGCCCAGCCCAGCCACGTCCTGCTCGCCACCGGCACCGACCCCGACCTGGCCCGCGGCACCCTGCGCTTCTCCCTCGGCCACACCTCCACCGAGGCGGACGTCGAGGCGGTCGCGAAGGCCATCGGCCCGGCGGTGGAACGCGCCCGCGCGGCGGGGCTGACGTAACCTTCCACCGCAGCCCGGGATCAGGGAGTGCCCGTGGCCCCGGCCCTGCCGGTGGCCGCGGTGCTCTGACGCACCAGCTTCATGTACCGGTCCCAGTCCCAGTGTTCGCCCGGGTCGGTGTGATCCGTCCCCGGCACCTCCACATGGCCGATGATGTGCTCGCGGTCGACGGGGATGGCGTACCGCGCGCATATCCGGGCCGTGAGCCGCGCCGAGGCCGCGTACATCGCGTCCGTGAAGTCCTCGGGCCGGTCCACGAATCCCTCGTGCTCGATGCCCACACTGCGTTCGTTGTAGGCGCGGTTGCCCGCGTGGTACGCCACGTCCAGCTCGCGGATCATCTGTGTGATGTGCCCGTCCTTGCCGACGATGTAGTGCGCGGCCGCGCCGTGCCCCGGGTCCTGGAACACCTTCACGGCGCTCGCGAAGCTTCCCTGGGTGACATGGATGATCACCATGTCTATGCCGTAGTCGTCGGGCCGGTCAGCGCGCCGCCAGTTGGCGTCGGAGGCCGCCACCCACTGGGCCCCGCCGAAGTCGACCGCACCCTCGACCCGCGGCTTCTCCACTCCAGGCGCCCGCCACCACAGCCGCGCCAGCTCATGACGGGCCAGCACCGCCGAGCCCACGGCGGCCGCCGTCCCGCCGATGAGCAGGGCCCGCCGGCCGATGCGCCGGTCGGCGTCCTTGGAACCCTCTGTCGCCCCCATGTGGTCGTCAACGGATACCCGGCTGCCCCGGTTCCCGCGCCCCCTTACTCTTGAAGGGTTATGACTGACACCACGCAGCGCCCCCTTCGCGTTCTCGCCGCCATGTCCGGAGGAGTGGACTCCGCCGTCGCCGCCGCCCGCGCGGCCGAAGCCGGCCACGACGTCACCGGCGTCCACCTCGCGCTCTCCGCGAATCCGCAATCGTTCCGCACGGGCGCCCGTGGGTGTTGCACCATCGAGGACTCGCGCGACGCTCGCCGCGCCGCCGACGTCATCGGCATCCCGTTCTACGTCTGGGACCTCGCCGACCGCTTCCGCGAGGACGTCGTCGACGACTTCGTCGCCGAGTACGAGGCCGGCCGCACCCCCAATCCCTGCCTGCGCTGCAACGAGAAGATCAAGTTCGCCGCCCTGCTCGACAAGGCGCTCGCGCTGGGCTTCGACGCAGTGTGCACCGGCCACTACGCGAAGGTCGTCACGCTCGCGGACGGCTCCCGTGAGCTGCACCGCGCCTCCGACATGGCGAAGGACCAGTCGTACGTCCTCGGCGTGCTGGACGAGAGGCAGCTGGCGCACGCCCTGTTCCCGCTCGGCGACACCCTCACCACCAAGGACGAGATCCGCGCCGAGGCCGAGCGCCGGGGCCTCGCGGTCGCCAAGAAGCCCGACTCGCACGACATCTGCTTCATCGCCGACGGTGACACCCAGGGCTTCCTCGCCTCCCGCCTCGGCAGGGCGGAGGGCGACATCGTCGACGAGTCCGGCGCGAAGGTCGGCACCCATGAGGGCGCGTACGGCTTCACCATCGGCCAGCGCAAGGGACTGCGCATCGGCACCCCGGCCGCCGACGGCAAGCCGCGCTATGTCCTCGACATCTCGCCGGTCGACAACACGGTGACGGTCGGCCCGGCCGCCGCGCTGGACGTCACCGGTCTGCGAGCCGTCAAGCCGCGCTGGTGCGGGGCTGCCCCGACCGCCCCCGGCACCTACACCGCCCAGCTCCGCGCCCACGGCGGCGAGACCGAGGTCACGGCGGAGCTGGTGGACGGCGAGTTGCAGGTGTCGTTCGCGGAGCCCGTCCGCGGGGTGGCCCCGGGCCAGGCGATCGTCCTGTACGACGACACGCGCGTGGTGGGTTCGGCGACCATCGCGTCCACGGTGCGGGTGACGGCCGGCGTGGCCTGACGGCCCGCCAGGCACCGGCGCTCCGGACGCACGGCTCGCGAGGGATGCCCGGCTGCGTCCGACCGTGACGTCGCGGGCACGCACACGCGCGTGCCGGTGGTTGCCGACGGCCCTTCTGCGTCCGGCGCGGTAGCGGCGCGCACGCCGACCGCCCCGTGCCTACCCGCCCGGACAGGCCCCGCCACGCGCACGCGCCGGCGGTTGTCGGAGGTCGTAGGCACGGGCGGGTGACGGCGGAGCGCCTCCGTGGACGGGGGAGCCCGCGAGTGTGCGCTGCCCGACGTCACCACGCGCGCGTCCGCGTACGCCCCTTGTGTGTCCGGTGCGGTGTCGAGCGCGCACGCCGACCGCCCCGCACCCGCACGCCCTGACAGGCCCCGCCGCGCGCGCCGGGATCGTCAGTCCGCGAAGAACTCCGTCAGGACCGGTGCCAGGGCGCTCGGGTCGACCATGTGGGTCTGGCCCTCCAGGACGCGGTACGAGCCCTTCGGGGCCGCCTCCGCGACCGCCCTGGTGCCCTCGCGCATCCACTCGGGGCTCGCGCCGCCCGCGACGGCCAGTACCGGGACCGTGATCGAGGCCAGGCGGTCCCGGGGGACCAGGCCGCCGGCCATGACCGCGTTGTCGTAGGCGAGCGTCGGGGCGACCGCCTCCATGCCGGGCCACATGGGGGACTGGCGGGCGCCCTGGATCATCTCCTCGCCCATGCCGGTGAGCCGCAGGAACAGTTCCACCGCGTCCCCGCGCCGCCCCTCGGCGAGCGCCGCGTCCAGGCTCCGGGTGTACTCGGCGTTCTGCTCGGCGCCCCCGTCGAGGTAGTCGGCGAACGGCGTCTCGTACACGGCGACCCGGCGGACCGGCAGGCCGCTCGCCGCGGCCTCCAGGACCAGCGCACCGCCGGAGGAGATACCGCACAGGCACGCCTCGCCGCCCGCCGCCTCGATGAGCGCGGCGAGGTCCTCGACCTCACGGGCCACCGCGTAGGGGGCCGTGTCGCCGCTCTGACCGCGCCCGCGGCGGTCGTAGACGAGGACGTCGAACCGCTCGGACAGCGGCACGGCCAGGGGCGCGACCGTGCCACCCGTGGACATCGCGCCGCTGACGAGAATGACCGCCGGGCCCTGTCCGGTGCGGGTGTACGCGATCGGTGTGCCGTCGCGCGAGAGTGTCTTCTTTTCCATGCCTGAGGAGACTGCCGCACGGCACGGAATTCATCGGTCAGGACACGTCGACCTCGTAGAAACAGAGGTGGTCCTTGATCTCGGCGACGGCGGGCTTCGGCTCGGGATAGGACCACACCAGGTCGGGTGCGTCCGGCAGGGACCAGTAGGAGGCGGTGCCCTTGAAGGGGCAGTAGGTGTGGGTGTCGGAGGGGGTCAGCAGGTCGAGTCGTACGTCCTCGGCGGGGAGGTAGTACCGCACGGGAGAGCCCGTCTCGCGCAGCACCAGGGGGCGTTCGCTCTCCGCGAGGACCTGGTCGCCGTGCACCACGCGCACGTGCTGGTCGGCTTGCTCGATGGTGATCGTGTGTCCTTCGGCCATACCGGAAAAGCACTCGCGGGCCGCCGGTTCTTCCCGCGTACGGTGACCTCATGCGAATCTGCGTCTTCCTCTCCGCCGCCGACCTCGACGACCGCTACACGCGGCCCGCGCGGGAGTTCGCGAAGCTGCTGGGCAAGGGCGGGCACACGCTCGTGTGGGGCGGTTCGGACGTGGGCCTCATGAAGGTGGTCGCCGACGGCGTGCATGAGGCGGGCGGGCGGCTCGTGGGGGTCTCCGTGGAGTTCCTGGCCGCCAAGGTGCGGCCGGGCGTCGACGAGATGGTGATCGCGAAGGACCTCGCCGAACGTAAGAAACTGCTCCTGGAGAAGGCCGACGCCGTGGTGATCATGGTGGGCGGCACGGGCACGCTCGACGAGGCGACCGAGATCCTGGAGCTGAAGAAGCACGGGCACACGCAGAAGCCGGTGGTGCTGCTGAACACGGCCGGTTTCTACGACGGCTTGAAGGAGCAGTTCCGCCGCATGGAGGACGAGGGCTTCCTGCCCCTCCCGCTCACCGACCTGGTGTTCTTCGCGGAGGAGCCGGTGGGGGCGCTGGCGTACCTGGAGGAGTCGCTCGGTACGCGCTGACGCCGTGATGCGAGCATGGCGGCATGGCTACACATGTGATCACCGGAGCGGGTTCCGGCATCGGCGCGGCGGTGGCCCGGCGTCTGCACGCGCGCGGGGACGAACTCGTGCTGCACGCGCGTGACGCGGGCCGGGCGAAGGAGCTGGCGGCCCAGTTCTCCGGCGCGCGGACCCTGGTCGGGGACCTCGCCGACCCCGACAAGCTGAGCTGGGCCTTCTCCCACCAGACGCTGCCGGAGCGGGTGGACTCCCTGCTGCACATCGCCGGCGTGGTCGACCTGGGCCCGGTCGGCGACCTGACCCCGAAGTCCTGGCGCCACCAGCTGAACGTCAACCTGGTGGCTCCCGCCGAGCTGACCCGCCACTTCCTGCCCCAACTCCGGGCGGCCCGGGGCCATGTGGTGTTCGTGAACTCGGGCGCGGGTCTGAGCGCGCACGCCGACTGGTCCGCGTACGCCGCCTCCAAGCACGGCCTGAAGGCCCTGGCGGACTCCCTGCGCCACGAGGAGCACGCCAACGGCGTCCGCGTCACCTCGGTCTACCCCGGTCGCACCGCCAGCCCCATGCAGGCCAAGGTCCACCAGCAGGAGGGCAAGGAATACGACCCCGCGCGGTGGATCGACCCCGAGTCGGTCGCCACGGCGATCCTGACGGCGATCGACCTCCCGCGCGACGCGGAGATCAACGACCTGACGGTCCGCCCGGGGCGCTGACGGCTGCGGCGGGGGCGAGAGCCACCTGCTCGGGGCGAGAACCGTGCGAGAACGACGCCGGTCACCTACGTAGGCTTCGTACGTGACCGCAGACATCCGCTTCGCCCCCGCCACCGGCATCGGCTCCCTCCCGGGCGGCGACGCCCGTGAGGCCGCCAGGACCGCCACCGGCTCCTTCGAGGACTTCCCGTTCCTGCCCGAACTGCCCGCCCGGGGCCCCGGCGCCGACATGATCGGCCGCACCGCCGGAATGCTCGTCGAGCTGTACGCGCGCGTGGAGCCAAGCGGCTGGCGGCTCGGGGACCGGCCGGGCCGGGACACCAAGCGGGCGCGGTCCTGGCTCGGGCAGGACCTCGACGCGCTGGAGGAGTTCACCCAGGGCTACGAGGGGCAGTTGAAGGTGCAGGCCGTCGGGCCCTGGACGCTCGCCTCCGCGCTGGAGCTGAGGAACGGCGAGGCCGTCCTCTCCGACCCCGGCGCCTGCCGGGACCTCGCCGCCTCGCTCGCCGAGGGGCTGCGGCTGCACCTGGAGGACGTCCGCACCAGGGTCCCCGGCGCGCAGATCGTGCTCCAGCTCGACGAGCCCTCCCTGATCGCCGTATTGAGGGGGCAGGTGCGGTCCGCCAGCGGATACCGGACCTACCGGGCCCCGGACCGGCAGGTCGTCGAGGCCGGCCTGCGCGATGTCGTCGGGGTTCACGCGGGCGGCCCCGTCGTGGTCCACTCGTGCGCACCGGACGTCCCCTTCGCCCTGCTGCGGAGGGCGGGTGCGGCGGCCGTCTCCTTCGACTTCTCGCTTCTCACCGAGCGTGACGACGACGTGATCGGTGAGGCGGTGGAAGGGGGGACGAGGCTCTTCGCCGGTGTCGTGCCGGGCACGGACACGGCATTGTCAGACCCTGCCGGTAGCGTCATGGGTGTCAGGACGTTGTGGCGCAGGCTGGGGCTGCATCCGGGACTTCTCGCGGAGGCGGTCACGGTCACTCCGTCGTGCGGACTCGCGGGCGCGTCCCCGGAGTACGCGCGCAAGGCTCTCGCCCACTGCGCCCAGGCGGCGAGGTCCCTCGCGGACAACCCAGAGTAACGGGAGGACAACACGGTGGCCGGCGACAAGCAAGCGGAGACGACGGTGCCCGCCGAGGCACGGGAGAAGCACGCGCAGCTCGCTGAGCAGATCGAGGAGCACCGCTTCCGGTACTACGTGAACGACGCGCCGGTCATCAGCGACGCCGACTTCGACAAGCTCCTGCGCTCCCTCGAATCCCTCGAGGAGGAGTACCCGGAACTGCGCACCCCCGACTCGCCGACCCAGAAGGTCGCGGGGGCGTACGAGACCGAGTTCACGTCCGTCCAGCACCGCTCCCGCATGCTCTCCCTGGACAACGCGTTCAGTGACGAGGAGCTGGCGGCCTGGGCGGAGCGGGTGGCCAAGGACGTCGGCACCACCGACTACCACCTGCTGTGCGAGCTCAAGGTCGACGGGCTCGCCGTCAACCTCACCTACGAGCACGGCCGCCTCACCCGCGCGGCGACCCGCGGCGACGGCCGCACCGGCGAGGACATCACGCCCAACGTCCGCACGATCGCCGAGATCCCGGACCGTCTCACCGGCGACAAGGTCCCCGACCTGGTGGAGATCCGCGGCGAGGTCTACTTCCCGATGGAGAAGTTCGAGGAGCTCAACGCCCGGCTGGTCGAGGCCGGCGACAAGCCCTTCGCCAACCCGCGCAACGCGGCGGCCGGTTCGCTGCGCCAGAAGGACCCGCGCGTCACCGCCACCCGCCCCCTCCACATGGTCGTGCACGGCATCGGCGTCCTGGAGGGCTTCACCGGCATGACCCGCCTCTCCCAGGGCTACGACCTCCTCAAGTCCTGGGGCCTGCCCACCGCAAAGCACAACAAGGTGGTCGAAGGACTCGACGGCGTCCGGGACTTCATCGCCTACTTCGGCGAGAACCGCCACTCCGTGGAACACGAGATCGACGGGGTCGTCGTCAAACTCGACGAGATCCCCCTCCAGGGCCGCCTCGGCTCCACCTCCAGGGCGCCGCGCTGGGCGATCGCGTACAAGTACGCGCCCGAGGAGGTCAACACCAAGCTCATCAACATCCGCGTGGGCGTGGGCCGTACGGGCCGGGTCACGCCGTACGCCCAGGTCGAGCCGGTGACGGTGGCCGGCTCGGAGGTCGAGTTCGCCACCCTGCACAACCAGGACGTCGTCAAGGCGAAGGGCGTCCTCATCGGGGACACCGTGGTGCTGCGCAAGGCCGGTGACGTCATCCCGGAGATCCTCGGCCCGGTCGTGGACCTGCGGGACGGCAGCGAGCGCGAGTTCGTGATGCCGGCCGAGTGCCCCGAGTGCGGCACCGCGCTGCGGCCGATGAAGGAGGGCGACGTCGACCTGCGCTGCCCCAACGCCCGTACCTGCCCCGCCCAGCTGCGCGAACGCCTGTTCTACCTCGCGGGCCGCAAGTCGCTGGACATCGAGCACTTCGGGTACGTCGCGGCCGCGGCCCTGACCAAGCCGCTGGAGCCCTCCGACCCGCCGCTGGCCGACGAGGGCGACCTGTTCGACCTCACCATCGAGCAGCTGCTGCCCATCAAGGCGTACGTCCTCGACCAGGACAGCGGTCTGCCCAAGCGGGACCCGAAGACCGGCGAGGAGAAGGTCGCCACCGTCTTCGCCAACCAGCAGGGCGAGCCCAAGAAGAACGCCGTCGCCATGCTGGAGAACATCGCGGCCGCCAAGGAGCGCCCGCTCGCCCGGGTCCTGACCGGCCTGTCGATCCGCCATGTCGGCCCGGTCGCCGCCGAGGCGCTGGCGCGCAACTTCCGCTCGATCGACCGCATCGAGCAGGCGAGCGAGGAGGAGCTGGCGAACACCGACGGCGTCGGCTCGATCATCGCGAAGTCCCTCAAGGAGTGGTTCGCGGAGGACTGGCATCAGGAGATCCTGCGCAAGTGGAAGGCCGCGGGCGTGCGCATGGAGGAGGAGGGCTCGGGGGAGGACGAGGGCCCGCGTCCCCTCGAAGGGCTCACCGTGGTCGTCACCGGCACCCTGGAGCGCTTCACCCGCGACGGGGCCAAGGAGGCGCTGCAATCCAGGGGGGCGAAAGTGACCGGTTCTGTTTCGAAGAAGACGTCTTTCGTCGTCGTAGGTGACAATCCAGGGTCTAAATATGACAAGGCGATGCAACTCAAGGTGCCTGTTCTGAACGAGGACGGCTTCGACGTCCTGCTGGAACAGGGCCCCGAAGCGGCCGACGATGTGGTGCTTCCCACGGAGGAGTAGCGAGAAGCGGCGGTTGAAGGCCACCCGATCGGCGCATACCAGAGGCATACGGGTGGCCGGGGCGCATTCGGGCAACCGTCGACGACCGCTGCCCGTGGAAGCCTTCTGCGGCCTACTGTTGAGATGTGCGCCTGCCGTGCCCAGCTGCGGCCGGGGCATTCCCTTGCTCCTGATGAGCAAGGGGAAGGGTTTTCCAACGCGGCGCCGTCGAGGGATTTGTCGGGCGAACGAGCCGCGTGGCGTGGGCACCGCCGGCTGTGAGAGGGACGGGAATGGAACCGACCGAGAGCGCCGCCCCGGACTCACGGCTGCGCCGGCTCACCGGCGCCTGGCGGGCGAGCCGGTGGGCCGGGCGGCCTTCGGAGCATCCGGGCGTGGAGACCCGCGCCGCCGGACCCTACTCCCCGGTCGGCGGCCCCGGGACCGCGCAGCTCACCGCCGAACGCACCCCCGGTATGCCGGACTCCGAGGCCGACCGGCAGCCGCCGTGGCCCGCGCTGCCCACGGCGATCGTCTCGGCCGCCGGATTCGTGCTGGGCGCCGGCTTCTACCGGGCCTTCACCGGCAGCCACGCCCTCTTCCCGTCCGGCACCGTCGGCTGGTCCCTGGCCGTGCTGACCGGAGTCATCGTCGGCCATCTGGTCGCCCTCGGCCGGGCCCGCTGGTGGGGCGGCACCGGCTCCGGCGCCGCCCTGACCCTCGCCGTCCTGCTGCTGTACGGCTGGGTGGCCGCCGGCATGGTCAGCCTCACCGTCGTCCTGCTGGTCGGCATAGCCAGGCGCCACCGCTGGCGGCAGGGCATCCTGCACGGCGCGGTGGACCTCCTCGGCATAGCCGCCGGCGCCCTGGTCCTCGCCGCGTTCGGCCAGTCGCCGTCCGTCGAGACCCCCTGGAATCCCGACACCTGGACCTTCTACACCGGCCCCGAGGCGGTCCTGGTCGCCGTGGCCTACCTCGCGGTCACCCGGGCCCTGGGCTGGTATCTGCACTCCTCCCGGCACGGTCTGCCCACCGTGGCCCGCACCGCCCTGGTCAGACAGGGTCTGGTCGCGGTCGCCCTGCTCGGCATCGCCCCGCTGGTCTGCGTGGTAGCCACCGCCAAGCCCGTGCTGCTCCCGCTGTTCGCGATCCCCCTCATCGCCCTCGACTCCACCCTGTGGATGGCCCGGGCCCGCGCCGAGGAGCAGCTGCGCGACCCGCTGACCGGACTGCCCAACCGGCAGTGGCTCCTGGAGCGCATCTGGACCGCCCTGGACGACGCCGAGCGCATCGGCGCCCGGTCCGCCCTGATGCTCATCGACCTCGACCGCTTCCGCTCGGTCAACGACACCCTGGGCCACCTCGCCGGTGACCGGCTGCTCCTCCAGATCGCCGACCGGCTGCGGATCGCGCTGCCGCGCGGGGCGGAGGCGGCGCGGCTCGGCGGCGACGAGTTCGCCGTCTTACTGCCGGTCGCCGACTCCACGACCTCCGCGACCCGGGTCGCCCGCACCCTGGTCGCGGCCCTCAGCTCCCCGCTCGACCTCGACGGGCTCACCCTCGTCCTGGAGGCCAGCGCCGGGGTCGCCGTCTTCCCCGACCACGCCCTGGACGCCGAGGGGCTGCTGCGGCGTGCGGACGTGGCGATGTACCAGGCAAAGCGGGACCGTACGGGAGTAGAGGTCTACGAGTCCAAGCGGGACTCCAACACCCCCGACCGGCTCGGGCTGCTCGGCGATCTGCGCCGGGCCCTGGACGCGCACGAGGTGCAGCTGCACTACCAGCCCAAGGTCCGCTTCGACGGGCAGGTCGCCGGTCTTGAGGCCCTGGTGCGCTGGGTGCACCCGGAGCGCGGGAAGGTGCCGCCGGACGAGTTCATCGCGATCGCCGAGTCGTCCGGGCTGATGCCCTACCTCACCGAGTACGTGCTGGACACGGCCCTGGCCCAGGTCGCCGAGTGGCGGGCGCAGGGCCTCTACGTCCCGGTGGCGGTCAACGTCTCCCCGCGTGACGTGCACACCCCGGGCTTCGCCGGCTCGGTGGCCGCGCGCCTCGCCCGGCACGGCGTCCCGGCGGGAGCGCTCCAACTGGAGATCACCGAGCATGTCCTGCTGGAGGACCCCTCGCGGGCCGCGGACACCCTCGCCGCCCTGACCGGGCACGGCGTGAAGATGTCCCTGGACGACTTCGGCACCGGCTACTCCTCCCTGGTCCACCTGCGCCGCCTGCCCGTCAGCGAACTGAAGATCGACCGCTCGTTCGTGGCCAAGCTGGCCGTCGACACCGAGGACGCGGAGATCGTCCGCTGCACGCTGGACCTGGCCCACTCCCTGGGCCTGCTGGTCGTCGCGGAGGGCGTCGAGGACGACGAGACCTGGGAGCGGTTGCGCGACATGGGCTGCGACGCCGTACAGGGCTGGCTGGTGGCGGCGGCGATGCCGCCGGAGGAGACGACGGCGTGGCTCCTGGCGCGGGGTTCGAGGGGCTGGCAGCGGCCCAGGGCGGCGCTGCCGGCGGCGGAGTGAACATTCCGGCCGTCCTGTGCGGCTTTTGTCTTCAGGGGCGCGGGGAACTGCGCGACAAGCCACGACGCACCCGCAGCCGCTCACAGCCCGTTCAGGCACCCCCTCCGGAATCCGTTTAACGGCCACACCCCTCGGCGCCATAGGATTGGGCCCCACACCACACGCACTCACCCCAGAGGATCGCTGCATGCCTGGCATCACGCGCGAGGAGGTCGCCCACCTCGCCCGGCTGGCGCGTCTGGAGCTGAAGCCCGAAGAGCTCGAGCACTTCGCGGGACAGCTTGACGACATCATCGGCGCGGTCGCACGCGTCAGTGAGGTCGCCGACCAGGACGTACCGCCGACCTCGCACCCGCTCCCGCTGACGAACGTCATGCGCGCGGACGAGGTCCGTCCGTCGCTCACCCCCGAGCAGGCGCTCTCCGGCGCCCCGGCCCAGGAGCAGCAGCGTTTCAAGGTGCCGCAGATCCTGGGGGAGGACTAACCGCCATGACGGACAACGTCACCATCATCAAGCTCACCGCCGCCGAGACCGCCGAGAAGATCGCTTCCGGTGAACTCACGGCCGTGCAGGTCACCGAGGCCCACCTGGCCCGGATCGAGGCCGTCGACGAGAAGGTGCACGCCTTCCTGCACGTCGACCGCGAGGGCGCGCTCGCCCAGGCCCGCGCCGTCGACGAGAAGCGGGCGAAGGGCGAGAAGCTCGGCCCGCTCGCCGGCGTCCCGCTCGCGCTGAAGGACATCTTCACCACCGAGGGCATCCCGACGACCGTCGGTTCGAAGATGCTCGAGGGCTGGATCCCGCCGTACGACGCGACCGTCACCCGGAAGCTGAAGGCCGCCGACGTGGTCATCCTCGGCAAGACCAACATGGACGAGTTCGCCATGGGGTCCTCCACCGAGAACAGCGCCTACGGCCCGACCGGCAACCCCTGGGACCTCACCCGGATCCCCGGCGGCTCCGGCGGCGGCTCCTCCGCCGCGCTGGCCGCGCACATGGCCCCCCTCGCCATCGGCACCGACACCGGCGGTTCCATCCGCCAGCCGGCCGCCGTCACCGGCACGGTCGGCGTGAAACCGACGTACGGAGCGGTCTCCCGCTACGGCATGGTGGCCTTCTCCAGCTCCCTCGACCAGGGCGGCCCCTGCGCCCGTACGGTCCTGGACGCGGCGCTGCTGCACGAGGTCATCGCCGGGCACGACCCGCTGGACTCCACGTCGATCGACGCGCCCGTTCCGCCGGTCGTCGAGGCCGCCCGCAACGGCAGCGTGGCCGGTCTGCGCGTCGGTGTCGTCAAGCAGTTCCGCGGCGAGGGCTACCAGGCCGGTGTCATCCAGCGCTTCGACGAGTCCGTCGCCCTCCTCAAGGAGCTGGGCGCCGAGATCGTCGAGCTGGACTGCCCGTCCTTCGACCTGGCGCTCTCCGCGTACTACCTGATCGCGCCCTCCGAGTGCTCGTCCAACCTCGCCCGCTTCGACGGCCTGCGCTACGGCCTGCGGACCGGCGACGACGGCAGCCACTCGGCCGAGGAGGTCACCTCCCTCACCCGTGAGGCGGGCTTCGGCCCCGAGGTCAAGCGCCGGATCATGCTCGGCACGTACGCCCTGTCGAGCGGGTACTACGACGCCTACTACGGCTCCGCGCAGAAGGTCCGCACGCTCATCACGCGCGACTTCGAGAAGGCGTTCGAGCAGGTCGACGTGATCGTCTCCCCGACGACCCCGACCACCGCCTTCCCGATCGGCGAGCGCGCCGACGACCCGATGGCGATGTACCTGGCCGACCTGTGCACCATCCCCACCAACCTCGCGGGCAACGCGGCCATGTCGCTGCCGTGCGGTCTGGCGCCCGAGGACAACCTGCCCGTCGGCCTCCAGATCATCGCCCCGGCCCTGAAGGACGACCGCCTTTACAAGGTCGGCGCCGCCGTCGAGGCCGCCTTCGTGGAAAGGTGGGGGCACCCGCTCCTCGAGGAGGCACCGTCGCTGTGAGCAAGCTGACCAAGGCGAAGGACTTCAAGAAGTCCAAGTCCGGCACGTACCTGTCCATCGCCGGGACCGCGTTCGGCGCGATCGGCGTCGCCAAGCGGCTCAAGAAGGCCCGCGCCGAGAAGGACACGCTCGTCCTGATCGACGCCACCGTGTCCGCCGTCGCGATCGTCACCGGTCTCGCGATCCTGTACCGCGAGCTGAAGCGGCTGGGCGACGACGACGTCCTGCTGGGCTGAGAGGGAAGTTTCACCGTGACCACCACGACCGACCTGGTGTCGTACGAGGACGCTCTCGCGTCGTACGACCCCGTCATGGGCCTCGAGGTCCATGTCGAACTCGGCACCAAGACGAAGATGTTCTGCGGCTGTTCGACCGAGCTCGGTCAGGACGCCAACACGCAGACCTGCCCCACCTGCCTCGGCCTGCCCGGCGCGCTCCCGGTCGTCAACGCGATCGGCATCGAGTCGGCCATCAAGATCGGTCTCGCGCTGAACTGCGAGATCGCCGAGTGGTGCCGCTTCGCCCGGAAGAACTACTTCTATCCGGACATGCCGAAGAACTTCCAGACCTCCCAGTACGACGAGCCGATCGCCTTCAACGGCTACCTCGACGTCCAGCTGGAGGACGGCGAGACCTTCCGCGTGGAGATCGAGCGCGCCCACATGGAGGAGGACACCGGCAAGTCGCTGCACGTCGGCGGCGCCACCGGCCGTATCCACGGCGCGTCCCACTCGCTGCTGGACTACAACCGCGCCGGCATCCCGCTCATCGAGATCGTCACCAAGCCGATCGAGGGCGCGGGCGAGCGGGCTCCCGAGGTCGCGCGGGCGTACGTCCGTGAGCTGCGCGAGCTCATCAAGGCGCTCGGCGTCTCCGAGGCCCGCATGGAGCAGGGCCAGATGCGCTGCGACGTGAACCTGTCGCTGCGCCCCCACGGCCGCGAGAAGTTCGGCACGCGTTCCGAGACGAAGAACGTCAACTCGCTGCGTTCCGTGGAGCGCGCGGCCCGTTTCGAGATCCAGCGGCACGCGGCCGTACTGAACTCAGGCGGCACGATCATCCAGGAGACCCGGCACTTCCACGAGGACACGGGGTCCACGACCTCGGGCCGCGTGAAGGAGGAGGCCGAGGACTACCGGTACTTCCCCGAGCCGGACCTCGTGCCGGTGGCCCCCTCGCGCGAGTGGGTCGAGGAGATCCGGGCCGCACTGCCCGAGCTGCCGCTGGTGCGCCGCAACCGCCTCGTCGCGGAGTGGGGCATCACGGCCCTCGACATGCAGGCGATCCTCAACGCCGGTGCCCTGGACCTGATCGTCGCCACCATCGACGCCGGTGCCGACGCGGCCTCCGCCCGCAAGTGGTGGATGGGCGAACTCGCCCGCAGCGCCAACGAGTCCGGCACAGCGCTGGACGAGCTGGCCATCACGCCGGAGCAGGTCGCCCGGGTCGCCGAGCTGGTCGCCAAGGGTGACCTGAACGACAAGCTGGCCCGCCAGGTCATCGAAGGCGTCCTCGCGGGCGAGGGCACCCCGGACGAGGTCGTCGACAAGCGCGGTCTGAAGGTCGTCTCCGACGAGGGCGCCCTGGGTGCCGCCGTCGACGAGGCCATCGCCGGCAACCCGGGCATCGCCGACAAGATCCGCTCCGGAAAGGTCGCCGCGGCCGGCGCCCTGGTCGGCGCGGTCATGAAGGCGACCCGCGGTCAGGCCGACGCGGCCCGCGTCAAGGAACTGATCCTGGAGAAGCTGGGCGTCGGCGAAGGCTGAGCCGATCCACGCTACGGCCTCGGAGGGATGCCCTCCGGGGCCGTAGCGCTACCTACTTACGGCGTCCTACGAGCCGTACGAAACCCAACGACCGCCCCTGGTCGGCCCGTACCATCTCGCCGACCTCACGGGCCATCGTGCGATGGAACTCCTGCGGGCTCTCCTCGGCGATCACGTCGCACCA
This sequence comes from Streptomyces sp. NPDC058307, assembly GCF_042880295.1. NCBI lineage: Bacteria > Bacillati > Actinomycetota > Actinomycetes > Kitasatosporales > Streptomycetaceae > Streptomyces > Streptomyces sp. NPDC058307. The sequence continues at coordinate 68,103 of NZ_JBHVYZ010000037.1, read as the reverse complement.
CAGCAGCCAGTCCTTCCAGCCGTCCGGCTGCCAGTCGGCCGTCTCGACCTCGACGGCCCCGCCGCGGGTCCAGTGCCGCCTCCACCAGTCGGCCGCGTGGAAGCACCAGAAGTCGGGCTGCCACCACTGCGTGAGATGCGCGGGCGGCTCCACGCCCTCGATCTCCTCCCGTACCGCGGGCACGACGACCCCGATCCGCCCGCCCGGCTTCAACAGCCGGGTCAGCGTGGGCAGATAGAGGTCGGCGGTGCCGAAGTACTGGTACGCGTCGATGCTCACGATCGCGTCGAAGCTGCCCTGGGCGAACGGCAGGTCGTGCGCCTCGGCGTGCACGGGCAGCACCCGGTCGGCGAAACCGGCCTCGGCGATGCGCTCGGCGTTCTCGTCCGGTTTGACCCACAGGTCGGCCGCGGTGACCTGGACGTCGTACTCCCTGGCCAGGAAGACCGAGGTCATCGCCCGGCCGCAGCCCAGGTCGAGCACCCGGGCGCAGGGGCGCAGGGTGTCCAGGCCCAGGGCGGGCGCGAGCCACTCCAGCAGCCACAGCGCGTTCGGGCCCATCTGGTTCTCGATGACCCAGCGGACGTCGTAGCTGTTGCTGCGGGGGTAGCGGGCCTGGGTCAGCCGCCGGGTGAGGTCCTCACTCCAGGGCCCCGTCATGGACGGGGTGATGTCGTCTGGCATCGGTGAACGGGCTCCTTGAGTCCTGAAAGACGGAAAGGGATACGGCGGAGCTCGGTCGGACGCTCAAACAACGCACCTGCTTCGGTCGGGGGCCGGACGGACCCGGAGTCGCTCAGCGGAACACGCTACGCTCGCCCGCCATGAACGGTCCTGCGAATTCCGAGCCGTCCGACATACAGGAGGCGTACGACGGCCAGGTGCTGGACGCCCGGCGGGCCCGCTGGACGGCCTCCGGCACCGGCGCCCTGCTGGCCCTCGCCGGTCTGGCCGCGGCCGTGCTCCGCGCGGCAGGCTCCGCCCCCGCGCTCGTGCCGGCGGCCTACGCGTCCGGCGCCGTGGTGTGCGCGCTCGCGGCGCTCCTGGGCTCCCGTGGGCGCACCCGCAGAGCGCTGTGGCTGCTGATCGTCGGCGTGATGGTGATGGCGCTGGGCGACCAGTTCGACTGAGGTGACAGAGTCGCCGTTACTGTCCTGTGATCTGCCTCCCACTCCTGTGAACAACCGCACGATGGAGCTGAACGATCACTTTTGCCTGCAAGAGTGGTGCACACCTTGCTCATCCGTTCTTTGCGGGCCGTTCACCTCATGAAGTGTCATGAACGACTTTTCCCGGTCAAAGATCCACAATTCACCATCCTGGGAGCACGTTCGTGGCAGCCCTCGCACGCTGGTGTGTACGACGACGCCTGGTCGTCGTTCTCCTGTGGCTCCTCGCCCTCGGCGGGGTGAGCGCGGGCGCCGCCGTCGCCGGATCCGCCTACTCGAACGACTACGAGGTCCCCGGCACCGAGTCGGGCCGCGCCACCCAGCTGCTCCAGGACGGCTTCCCGGACCTCGGAGGCGACAGCGACACCGTCGTCTGGCACGTCACGTCGGGCTCGGTCCGGGACGCCGACGTCGAACAGACGATGACCACCACCCTGGACAGGATCGCGGACCTGCCCGGGGTGGCCGCCGTCGTCAGCCCCTACGACGACGCGGGCACCGGACGGGTCAGCGCCGACGGACACACCGCCTACGCCACCGTCACCTTCACCGACTCGGCCGAGAACATCGACGCCTCCGAGGCGAAGGCCGTCGTGGACACCGCCAAGGATGCCGAGGCCGACGGGCTCCAGGTCGAGCTGGGCGGCAGCGCCGTCGCCCTCACCGAGTCCTCCGGCGGGCATGTCGCCGAGATCGTCGGTGTGCTCGTCGCCGCCCTCGTACTGTTCCTCGCCTTCGGCTCGCTCGCCGCCTCGCTGCTGCCCATCGCCACCGCCCTGGTCGGCGTGGGCACCGCCTACGCGAGCATCGCGCTGCTCGGACACGCCATGACCGTCGCCGACTTCGCTCCCATGCTCGGCATGCTGATCGGGCTCGGCGTCGGCATCGACTACGCGCTCTTCATCGTCACCAGACACCGGCGCGGCCTGAAACGCGGGCTGAGTGTCACCGAGTCCATCGAGAACGCCGTCACCACCACCGGGCGCGCGGTCGTCTTCGCGGGTGCCACGGTGTGCATCGCCCTGCTGGGGATGCTGATCCTGCGGCTCGGCTTCCTCAACGGCGTCGCGATCGCCGCCTCCTTGACGGTGGTCCTCACGGTCGCCGCGTCCGTGACCCTGCTGCCCGCCCTGCTCTCCCTCATCGGCATGCGCGCCCTGAGCCGGCGCGAGCGGCGCCGCCTGGCCGAGCACGGGCCCGAGCCGGAACTGCCGACCGGGTTCGCCCACCGCTGGTCCGCGTTCGTCGAACGGCACCCCAAGCTGCTCGGCGCGATCGCCCTGGTGGTCATCACCGTCCTCGCCCTGCCCACCCTCGGCCTGCGGCTCGGCACCTCCGACCAGGGCAACGACCCCCGGTCCGCGACCACCCGGCAGGCCTACGACCTCCTGGCGGACAGCTTCGGGCCCGGTGTCAACGGCCCGCTGACGCTGGTGACCCCGGTCGAGGGCGCCGAGGACAAACTCCTCCTGGACAACCTCGACGCCACGATCCGCACCACCGAGGGCATCGCCTCCACCACCCCGGTGACCTACGACTCAGGCGGCGACCTCGCCTACTTCACGATCGTCCCCGACTCCGCCCCGCAGTCCCGGCAGACCAGCGAGCTCGTGGACCGGCTGCGCACCGAGGTGCTGCCGCGCGCCGAGACCGGCACCTCCCTCGACCTGCACGTCGGCGGGATGACCGCCTCGTACGACGACTTCGCGCACGTCATCGTCGGCAAGCTGCCCCTGTTCGTCGGCGTCGTCATCGGCCTGGGCTGTCTGCTGCTCCTGCTCGCCTTCCGCTCCGTCGGCATCCCGCTGAAGGCCGCCGCGATGAACGTCGCCGCCGTCGCCGCCGCCTTCGGAGTGGTCGTGGCGATCTTCCAGTGGGGCTGGGGGAGCGAGCTGCTGGGGCTGGGTCGCGCCGGGCCCATCGAACCCTTCCTGCCCGTGATCATGGTCTCGGTCCTCTTCGGGCTCTCCATGGACTACCAGGTCTTCCTGGTCAGCCGGATGTACGAGGAGTGGCTGGAGACCGGCGACAACCGGCGGGCCGTCCGCGTCGGCCTCGCCGAGACCAGCCGGGTGATCAACTCCGCCGCCGTCATCATGATCTCCGTCTTCCTCGCCTTCGTCCTCAGCGGCGACCGCGTGATCGCCATGTTCGGCATCGCGCTCGCCGCCGCCGTGGCCCTCGACGCGTTCGTCCTGCGCACCTTGCTGGTGCCGGCCCTCATGCACCTGCTCGGCGGCGCCAACTGGTGGCTGCCCGGCTGGCTGGACCGCCGGATGCCCCGCATCAGCATCGAGCCGCCCGAGTGCCGTGCCGCGCATGAAAGGCTGGACGAGGTCGTGGAGGAGCTGGAGAAGGAGCGGAACGGGGATGTACGCGATAGCGCTGGGTGACGACGGGGCGGAACTGCGGCCCCTGGAGCCGTGGCACGCCGAGGAGTTCCTCGCCCACCTGGAGCGGGGCCGGGAGTTCATCGGACAGTTCATCCCCTTCGGCTCCCAGGCCGTCGACGTGGCCTCCGCGCGCGAGACGCTCCAGCGGTACGCCCGGATGCGCGCCGACGACACCGGCGGCTACCACGGCATCTGGCTGGACGGAAAGCTCGTCGGCGGGGTGCTGACCCTGAACTTCGACGCCGCTCAGGGCAACTGCGAGGTCGGCTGCTGGCTGGAGCCCGCAGCGACCGGCCGCGGACTGATCACCCGGGCCATGCGGGTGCTGATCGACTGGGTGGTCGAAGCACGCGGAATCCACCGGATCGAATGGGTCGCCGCCTCCGGGAACACGGCCAGCATCAACGTCGCCCGGCGCCTGGGAATGACCCGCGACGGAGTCCGCCGCGAGGCCCACCCCTATCGTGGCGTACGGCACGACCTCGAGGTGTGGTCGATTCTCGCCCCCGAGTGGCGTGAGGCACGCGCGCGTGCAGGCCGCAACGATCATTAAGAACCCTCTCAGACAGGATCCGTACCGTGCCCGACATGGGAACGAAGACAGCTGACGAAACCGGCGCCGAGACGGGCGCCGAGGCCACCACCGACGAGCAGAAGGTGAGCGTCGCCAAGACCGAGGCGGTGACGGGGGCCGCACCCGAGTCCGAGGGCTCGGTCGAGGACACCGCCGCCGACGAGAACGCCGTCGACGACATCGACGACATCGACGACGAGGACGACCTGCCCGAGGCCGCCCGCGAGGAGGGCCCCACCGGTGTCGGCCAGGGCGCGGGCGCCGTCGTCTCCGCCGCGCTCGGCCTGGTCTCCCTCACCGGCAGCTGGATCGGCACCGTCGCCGCCGCGCGCGAGACCCTCGTCGGCCAGTTGCAGACCTCGTCCACCGCGACGGTCGCCAAGCAGGTCAAGGAGGTCTACGGCGACGCCTGGAAGACCAGCGCGCTGTGGGCCGGCCTCTTCGCCCTGGTCGCGCTGCTCGTCGGCGTCGCCGTACTCGCCCGGCCCGCCTTCGGCGCCCCCGGCAAGCCGCAGGCCGCCTGGATCAAGTCCGTCGCCTGGGGCGGTGTCGCGCTCGGTGTCATCGGCCTGCTCCTGGCCGTCCTCAAGTACACCGACTTCCTGGTGGGCCTGCCCTCCACCAGCTGAACAACCGCAGGTCGCGAGGGGTCTCAGGACATCCGTAGGTACCTTACGGAGCCCCTGAGGCCCCTCTCGCGCGTCTAAGGCCCCCACGGCCCCCGAAGATGCGGAACTCTCCCGATGTGGCGGACCCCCCTCGGAGACGAAGGTAGAGGCATCGCAGAAAGCGAAGCCCGAAACCGACTCCGACAAGGACGACACCATGTACGCCGCATACGAGATCTCCCAGTACCGCTCCGCCGACCTCATCCGCCAGGCCGAGCACGAGCGGCTCGTCCGAGAGACCCTGCGCGGCCGCCGCGCCGCCCGTCGCGAAGCCGCCGAACGCACCGCAGAGAGCCATTCGCATACCGGCCGCCCACGGCGGCACCGGTTCCTGCGCACGGTGTGAGCGCCGGGGGGAGGGAGGACGGCCGCACGGCTCAGTCCGTCCCCGCGGTCACCACCGCGGCCGTCCTCCCGGCAACCAGGGCCGGTCGGGAACCCCGGCCCACCCCGAAAACCGGTGCCGTCCTGTTGGACCCGCGTGTCATGCTCGGGCCTGTGGAGACCAGGTCCGTCAGTCCCGTGTTCGTCGGCCGCGCCGAAGAGCTGAACAGCCTGAACGAAGCGCTCGCCCGCGCCGCCGGCGGTACCTCCCAGGCTTCTGGCACCGCAGGAGAGCCACAGGCGTTGCTGCTCGGCGGCGAGGCCGGCGTCGGCAAGACCCGGCTCGTCGAGGAGTTCGCCACCGCCGCCTGCCGGCAGGGCGCGGTCGTCGCCCTCGGCGGCTGTGTGGAGATCGGCGCCGACGGACTGCCCTTCGCACCCTTCTCCACCGCCCTTCGCGCCCTGCGCCGCGCCCTGCCCGACGAACTGGCCGCCGCGGCCGCGGGCCAGGAGGAGGAACTGGCCAGGCTGCTCCCCGAGGTCGGCGAGACACTCCCCGCCCGGGGCACCGGACGGCACGACGAGGAGAGCCTGGCCCGTCTCTTCGAACTCACCGCCCGCCTCCTGGAACGCGTCGCCGCCGAACGCACCGTCGTCGTCGTCCTGGAGGACCTGCACTGGGCCGACGCCTCCACCCGCCACCTCCTGGCCTACCTCTTCCGCACCCTGCGCACCGGCCGCCTGGTCGTCCTCGCCACCTACCGCTCCGACGACATCCACCGCCGCCACCCGCTGCGCCCCCTGCTCGCCGAACTCGACCGCCTGCGCACCGTCCGCCGCATCGAACTCGGCCGCTTCAACCGGGACGAGGTGAGCCGCCAGATAGCCGGAATCCTCGCCACCGAACCGAACCCCGCCCAGGTCGACGAGATCTTCGAACGCTCCGACGGCAACGCCTTCTTCGTCGAGGAACTCGCCGTCTGCGCCACCGAGGGCTGCGGCACCGGCCTCACCGACTCGCTCCGCGACCTGCTCCTGGTCCGCGTCGAGGGGCTGCCCGAGAGCACCCAGCGGGTCGCCCGGGTCGCCGCCGAGGGCGGCTCCACCGTGGAGTACCGGCTGCTCGCCGCCGTCACCCGGCTCGCCGAGGACGACCTCATCGAGGCGCTGCGGGTGGCCGTGAACGCGAACATCCTCGTCCCGGCACCCGACGGCGACGGCTACCGCTTCCGGCACTCCCTGGTCCGCGAGGCCGTCGCCGACGACCTGCTGCCCGGCGAACGCTCCCGCCTCAACCGCCGCTACGCCGAAGCCCTGGAGGCCGACCCCACGCTCGTCCCCGCCGACGAGCGGGTCATGCGCCTGGCCGGCTACTGGTACCACGCCCACGACGCCGCCAAGGCGCTGCCCGCCGTCCTGGACGCCTCCGTCACCGCACGCCGCCGGCACGCCTACTCCGAACAACTGCAGTTCCTGGAACGCGCGATGGAGCTGTGGGACACCGCCCCCGAGGCCGTCAGGGCCGCCCTGCGCCCCATCGACTACACGGAGGTCTATCCTCCCTGTGGCTGCGACCCGGCCACCACCCCGCTGCGCTACCTCGACCTGATGGCCGAGGCCGCCGTCGCCGGCCGCCTGGGCGGCGAACGCGAACGCGCCCTGAAGATCACCAAGCGGGCGCTGCACCTCCTCGCGGACGACGGGGACCCCCTGCGCGCCGCCTGGTTCTGGGTCCAGCGCTCCCATCTCGTCCAGGGGCTGACCCGCGGCGACGGCTGGGCCGAACTGGCCACCGCCGAGGACCTGGTGCGCGGCCTGCCACCGTCCGAGGTGCACGCCGAGGTGCTGTCCACCGTCGCCAACTGGTCCCATGTGCACGTCCCCGGCCCGGAGGCCTTCTCGGCCGCCGAACGCGCGGTGGAGTACGCCCGCATGGTCGGCGCCCGCGAGATCGAGATGAACGCGCGGCTCACCCTCGCCGGCCTGGTGGTGGAGGCCGGCAGTGTCGAAACCGGCCTTGACGAGATGTTCGACGTCCTGCGGCGGACCCTCGACGACAACATCGCCAGCGTCGCGAGCCGCGCCTACGTCAATGTGCCCTCCTCCCTCGAAGGCATCGGCCGCTCCCGGGAAGCCGTGGAGGTGCTGCAGGACGGGCTCACTCACGCACGACGGCACGGCCTTTCCGACAAGGAGGCCTGGATCTGGGCAAATCTCGCCGAGTCCCGCTACTCCCTGGGGCACTGGGACCGGGCCGCGGAAGCCGCTTCGCAGGCCGAGCGCGTCGGCCAGAGCGCCAAGCCCCGCGGCTTCCACGCCGTGAACCGGGCTGCCCTCTCGCTCGCCCGCGGCGAGCTGACCGAGGCCGCACGCCAACTGGCCGCCGCACGCGGCTACTTCGGTTCCCGCGACCATGCCCCGCAACATGAACTCCCCCTCGCCGACATCACCATCGGCATCGCCGCCGGCGAAAGCCGCCTCCTGGACGCCCGCGCCGAACTCGAACGCGTCCTGGACTCCGGCTTCCCGCCCGGCACCCAGCGCTACGCCTGGCCCCTGCTGCTCACCGCCGCCACCATGGAGGCCGACAGCCTCGGCCTGCCCGTCGCCGAACAGGGCCGCACGAAGATCCTCGACCGCATCCGGGAGGCCGCCAGGTCCCTCGCCACCAACGCGCCCGTCTGGCTGGCCCACGAACGCTGGCTGCGCGCCGAACTGCTGCGCGCCGAGCGCGCCGACACCCCGGACCACTGGTGGGAGGCCCTCGCCGCCCTCGAGCCCCTGGAACGCCCCTACGACCTCGCCCGCGTCCGCCACCGGCTCGGCCAGGCCCTCCTGTCGGTACCCGGAGGCGCCGAGCAGCCCGAACGCGACCGGGCCACCGAACTCCTGCGCCTCGCCCACGCCACCGCCGGCCATCTCGGCGCCCGGCCGCTCGCCGACGCGGTCACGCTCCTCGCCCAGCGCGCCCGCCTCACCCTGACCGCGGCCTCACCGGCCGACCGGGGCGACCCGGTCCGCTCCCTCGGCCTCACCGGCCGCGAACGCGACGTCCTGGGCCTGGTCGCGCTCGGCCGCACCAACCGCCAGATCGCCGAGGAACTCTTCATCTCCCCGAAGACGGCAAGCGTCCACGTGTCCAACATCCTCGCCAAGCTCGGCGTCTCCGGACGGGGGGAAGCGGCGGCGGTGGCGCACCGGCTGGGGCTGTTCCCGGCGGAGGCTCTCCACGCGCCGATCACCGACTGAGGCGTACGGTGTAGGGGACCGGCAGGGGAGGCTGCATGTTCAACATGTTCGAGGAACTGTTCGCGCCCGGCCGCAAGCACACCCGTGACGAGCAGAACCGGCTGGAGCTGACCCGAGAGGACGTCGGCGACGGCGACCCCGGACACGGACCGATAGATCTCACGTCCGGGAAGGTCGTCGTCCGCCGGCCCGAGCCGGACGAGGACGTGACCTCGGAGCGGGACTCGCACTGGGACTCGGACTCGGACTCGGACTCGGAGCAGCGTCCGGCTAGCTGACCTGTATCTCCAGGATCTTGTCGTCCCCCGCCTTGGGGCTGCCGCGGCCGTCGGTGTTGCTGGTGACGAGCCACAGCTTGTTCCCGCCCGCGGAGACCACCGTGCGCAGCCGGCCGTACTCACCCTTCAGGAATGCCTGCGGGTCGGCCGAGGCCGCCGTGCCCTTCAACGGCACGCGCCACAGGCGCCGGCCCTTCAGGCCGGCCATCCAGATGGAGCCCTCGGCGTAGGCGACACCGCTGGGGGAGGCGTCGTCGGTGTGCCACTGGGCTATCGGGTCGTGGAACTTCTTGTCGTCGGACTTGCCCTCTGCGGTGGGCCAGCCGTAGTTGTCGCCCGGCTTGATCGCGTTCAGTTCGTCCCAGGTGTCCTGGCCGAACTCCGAGGCGAACAGCCGCTGTTTGGAGTCCCACGCGAGGCCCTGCACATTGCGGTGGCCGTACGAATACACGGGGGAGTCGGGGAACGGGTTGCCCGGGGCCGGGTCGCCCTCGGGCGTCAGACGAAGGATCTTGCCGCCCAGGGACGCGCGGTCCTGGGCCAGGCCGGTGTTGCCGCTCTCACCCGTGCCCGCGTACAGCATCCCGTCCGGGCCGAACGCGATCCGGCCGCCGTTGTGGATGAAGCCCTTCGGGATGCCCTTGAAGACGGTGTCGGGGGCGCCCAGCTGCTCGCCGGACGCCTTCTGCTCGTCGTAGACCATCCTGACGACGCGGTTGTCCGAGTCCGAGGTGAAGTAGGCGTAGACCATGTGGTCCGAGGCGTAGTCCGGGGACAGGGCGATGCCCAGGAGGCCGCCCTCGCCGGCCGCGGAGACCCCGGAGACCTGGCCCAGCTCGGTCTTCCTGCCCGACTGTCCGTCGACCCGGGTGATCGTGCCCTCGTCCCGTGAGGAGACGAGCAGGTCGCCGTCCGGGAGCGGGGCGAGGCCCCAGGGGGTCTTGAGGCCCTCGGCGAGCGTGCGCAGCACCTTCACCGAGCCCTTCGCCGGCGGGGTCGCCTCCGCGGCCTGCCGGGTGGGCGAGGACCCGGAGGCCGTACTGCTCGATGCGGGGCTGTCCCCGCCGCCCGGTGAGCCGCCGCCTCCTCCTCCGCCGTCGGAGGAGCAGCCGGCCGTCAGCAGGAGCGCGGTCGCGGCCAGCACGGCCGTCACAGCTCGACGATGCACGATCATGGTCCCTTCGAAGCGGCGGGTTCTACCTGTCATACACCGCTCGCCCCTCCCAGGTTCCCGATCTCCCGGACCCGACGCCCCACCGACGGAACGGCTAGTCCCACGACCCCTGTGCCGGCGGCAGCTCCCTCGCCTCCGCGAGGTCCTGGGCGGTCAGACGCAGTCCGGCCGCCGTCGCGTTCTCCGTCACCCAGCGCTCCTGCTTGGTGCCCGGTACCGGGATCACGTGCTCGCCCTGTGCCAGCACCCACCCGAGAGCCACCTGGGCCGGGGTCACCCCTTCCCCGTGCCGGGCCGCGATGCGGCGCAGGCCGACGACGATCGGCTGGTTCGCGGCCATCATCTCGGCGGTGAAGCGGGGGTGGCGGGCGCGGACGTCGTCCGGTTCGAAGCCCTCGCCCGGGGTCAGGGTGCCGGTCAGGAAGCCGTTGCCGAGGGGCATCGCCGCGAGGAAGCCGACGCCGCGCTCCGCGCACCACGGCACCAGCGTCTCCAGGGCCTCCGGTGACCACACCGACAGCTCCGCCTGCACCGCGCTCACCGGGAAGACCTGCTGGACGCGCCGCAACTGCCGGATCGTCGCGTCGTACAGCCGGGTCCCGGAGCGGCGCCCACCGCGCGCCCCCATCGCGCACAGCCCCAACGACCGTACCTTTCCGGCCTGTACGAGCTCCGCCATCGCGCCCCAGGTCTCCTCGACCGGGACCTCGGGGTCCTCGCGATGCAGCTGGTAGAGGTCGATCACGTCGGTCTGGAGCCGCCGCAGGGACGCGTCGCAGGCTCGTTTCACATAGCCGGGGCGGCCGTTGGCCACGATGTGCTGCTCGCCCACCAGCAGACCGACCTTGGTCGACACGAACGCGTCCTCGCGCCGTTCCTTCAACACCCGCCCCAGCAGCAGCTCGTTGGTGAACGGGCCGTACATGTCCGCCGTGTCGAGCAGCGTCGAGCCCAGATCGAGCGCCCGGTGCACGGCCCTGACCGACTCGTCGCCCCGCTGCCGCGACCCGCTGTAGGCCCAGCTCATCGGCATGCACCCGAGTCCGACGGCTCCCACCGCGAGCGCCGCCGCGCCGATCGTCCTGCGCTCCACCTGCTCGTGACCCTCCCTGTTCCGGCCCCCAACCTAACCTCTGGGCTCCCGGGCCCCTGACATAGCCTCCAGGGCATGAGTGCTGACGTGTGGCTTCCCATCCCGCCCGACGACATCGAAGGGCTCCCCGAGGGCCCCGACTACCGCTTCTGGAACGGTCAGGAGGACTTCCCGGCGGACCCGGCCGACTGCGCGTACTACGTCGTCCCCTACATGCAGCCCCTGGACGTGGTCCTGCGGCCCCTGCCCCACCTGAGCTCCGTCGAGGTCGTACAGACACTGTCGGCGGGCGTCGACAACGTGACACCGGGCCTGAAGCACCTGCGTCCCGGCGTACGGCTGTGCAACGCGCGCGGTGTGCACGAGGCGAGCACCGCCGAACTCACGCTCACCCTGATCCTCGCCTCGCTGCGCGGGATTCCCGACTTCGTGCGGGCCCAGGACAAGGGGGAGTGGCGCGGCGGGTTCCACCCCGCCCTCGCCGACAAGTCCGTCCTCATCGTCGGCTACGGCTCGATCGGCTCCGCCATCGAGGACCGGCTCGTACCGTTCGAGGTCGCGCGGGTGGCGCGCGTCGCGCGCTCCGCGCGCACCACGGAGCGCGGTCCCGTGCACCCGCTCGCCGAACTGCCCGCGCTGCTCCCCGAGGCGGACGTCGTCATCCTGTCCACGCCCCTCGACGAGACCACGCGTCACCTGGCCGACGCCGATTTCCTTGCCCGTATGAAGGACGGCGCGCTCCTGGTGAACGTCGCCCGCGGCCCCGTGGTCGACACCAAGGCGCTGCTCGCCGAGCTGGAGACCGGCCGCATCACCGCCGCCCTCGATGTCACCGATCCCGAGCCGCTGCCCCAGGGGCACCCCTTGTGGCAGGCGCCGGGCGTACTTGTCAGTCCCCACGTCGGAGGACCCACGTCCGCGTTCCTGCCGCGCGCCAAGCGCCTGTTGGTGGATCAGTTGACCCGCTATGTGAACCAGGAGCCCCTGCGCAACGTGATCCTTACGACGGGATCAGACGGCGCGTGACGGGCACCAAACGCGCTGTCGGGCGCGGGCGCGCAACAGGCGCGTAATCCGTTTCCGGTACGCTCCGCAATCTTTCGGACGCGGTCCGTGCCCGCATCCCCACTGGTCGTCACGGAGCGTAGAGGAACTATGTCCCTGAGTGACGAGACTGGTGTATCGTCCCGACAGGGGCTGCGCCGCGCACTGTTCGGCGCCGGGGATGGACATTGCAGACTGTGAGGGGGGCGACGGGCGATGCACGGCCTATGGACCAACGATCCGACGCGGCGGGGCCGCCGGCTCCGACCCTGGCACACAGCCGCGCGCAGACGCGGCCACCACGCCGGTCACGGCGGTCACCACAGCCATCATCACCGCAGGCACAACAGCCGCAGAAGGCATGCGCACCCGGCGCACCCGGAGCCCCGGGACCCCGGAGCGGCGCGGACCTGGAGGGCCCGGTGAGCTCGCCCCCGTCTCCCACGAGCACCCTCGACGGAGCGCTGCGCGCCCGACCGGCAAGGGGGGCGCTGCCCTCCCTGCCCCCGGCCTCCCGTGGCGGGTCGGCCCTGGCCCACCAACTCCTGCTCGCCCTGGTGTGCGCCGGATATGCCATCGGTGCCGCGTTCGACTGGGGTTCGCCCGAAGTGGCCCTGATCATGGGCGACTTCGGACTGAGCGCCGCGGCGGCCACGGCAGCCGTGTCCTGCTTCGTCTACGCCCGTAACCGCCGGGTCCGCTTCCGGCCCGCCTGGCTGCTCTTCGCGCTCTCCTCGACCATGGCTTCCCTCGGCAACCTGATCTGGGGGTGGTACGAGGTCGTCCTGGGCCGGGAGGTTCCCGACCCCAGCTACGCCGACCTGTTCTTCCTCTGCTTCGCTCCACCCGCCATCGTGGGTCTGCTGGTCCTGGCCAAGCGGCCGGTGACGAAGGCGGGCTGGGTCTGCCTCGGCCTCGACGCCTGGCTGATCGGCGGCTCGCTGCTCACGCTCTCGTGGAGCCTCGCCCTCGCCCAGGCGGCGAAGTCCGAGGGGCCGAGCGTCGCGCACACCGCGCTGTCCCTGGCGTACCCGCTGCTGGACATCGCTCTCGTCAGCATGGTCCTCGCACTGCACTTCCGGCGCTCGGCGGTCAACCGCACCGCGGTGAACACCGCGATCGGCGCGCTCGCCCTGACCGTCATGTGCGACGCCCTGTTCACCTCGCCACTGCTGCACAACAGCTACCGCTCCGGCCAGTTGCTGGACGCCGGCTGGTTCGCCGGCTCCCTGCTCCTCGCCTACGCCCCCTGGGCCGCGCCCCGGCGCCCGGACGCCGGCCGGCAGCGGCCGGCCGGGCACACGCGCGTGGTCCGCGAGCACCTGCCCAGACAGCGGTTCGGGATCCAGCACCACCCAGCCGCACAGGGACCGCAGGGAGCCCAGGGCGGTGACCAGGGCCGGTATCCGGCCACCCGGCCCATCACCGGGTCGCTGGCCGCCCTCACGCCCTATCTCGCCGCCGCGGTCTGCACGCTGGGGATCCTCTACAACGTCCTCAACGGCCGCAGCGTGGACCGGGTGGTGCTGCTCACCGGCGGCACCGTCGTGCTCGCCCTCGTGGTGCGCCAGGGGATCATGCTGCTCGACAACATCACCCTCACCCAGGAACTCGCTCAGAAGGAGAACCACTTCCGCTCCCTGGTGCAGGGTTCCAGCGACGTCATCATGATCGCCGCGCCCAACGGCATCCTCCGGTACGTCTCCCCGGCCGCCGCCGGTGTCTACGGACGCCCCGCCGAGGACCTCGTGGGCACGGAACTGGCCGGCCTCATCCACCCGGAGGACCTGGGCTGCGTCGTGCACGAGGTGCGACGCTTCCTCGCCGCCAACCCCCTCGAAGAGCCCACCACCCGCATCGAGTGCCGTTTCCGGTCCGGCGACGGCGGCTGGCTCAACGTCGAGTCCACCGTCAACCGTCACCACGGCGGCCTCATCTTCAACAGCCGGGACGTGACCGAAAGAGTGCGCCTGCAGGCGCAGCTCCAGCACAACGCCGAGCACGACCCGCTGACCGACCTGCCCAACCGCGCCCTGTTCACCCGGCGCGTCCAGCAGGCCCTGTCCGGCCGCCGCTCCTCCGACCGCGGCACGGCCGTCCTCTTCATCGACCTGGACGGCTTCAAGGCCGTCAACGACACGATCGGGCACCAGGCCGGGGACGAACTGCTCGTCCAGGCCGCCCGCAGACTGCAGGACGCGGTCCGCTACGGGGACACCGCCTCCCGGCTCGGCGGGGACGAGTTCGCCGCGCTGATCGTCGGGGACGGCACCCGCGACCGCACCGCCCGCGAGGCCAACATCCTGGAGCTCGCCGACCGCCTCAGGCTCACGCTCTCGCAGCCCTACCTCATCGACGGCAACGATGTCCGGGTCGCCGCCTCCATCGGGGTCGCCTTCGCCGAGCCCGGCCTCGGCGCGGGCGAACTCCTGCGCAACGCGGACCTCGCGATGTACCGCGCCAAAGCGGGCGGCAAGGGCCGTGTCGAGCTGTACGCGCCCCAGATGCAGCAGGACGTCGTACGGAAGGCGGAGCTGGCCACGCGCCTGCGTGCCGCGCTGCACGACGGCGAGTTCGCCCTGCTGCACCAGCCCGTCGTCTGCCTGGAGGACGGCCGGATCACGTCGGTCTCCGCCCAGGCGCGCTGGCGCTCCTCCCAGGGGGTGCTGTTCACGCCCGCCGAGTTCCTGCGGGTGGCCGAGGACAGCGACAAGACGCAGGAGCTGGGCCGCTGGATCCTGGAGGAGGCCGTGGAAAAGGCCGCCGAGCGGGCCGCATCCGGACTCACCGTGCCCGTGGCGGTGCGGATGAGCGCCCCGCGGCTGCTGGACCGCTCGCTGCCGCTGGGGTCTGTCGAGGCGCTGCTGACCCGGCACGGGCTGCCGTCCGGCTCCCTGGTCATCGAGCTCTCCGACGCCGACCCCCGGGTCTCACTGGACGAGCTGGAGCGCCGGCTGACCGCGATCCGGCGCGTCGGGGTCCGGATCGCCCTGGACGGCTTCGGCAGCGGCTACGCGGCCATCACCGCCCTGCGCAGACTCCCCGTCGACATACTGAAGCTCGACCGCAGCCTGGTCGAGGGCGTCGTGGAGTCCGCGAGACTGCACAAGATCACCAGCGGGCTGCTCAGGATCGCCGGAGACCTCGGACTGCAGTCCGTGGCCGACGGCGTGGACCTCCCCGAACAGGTCGTCGCCCTGCGCGCGATGGGCTGCACCCACGGGCAGGGCATGGCGTTCTCGGGGCCGCTGGACGAGTACCGGCTGCGCAGGGCGCTGGCCTCGGGGCGCTATCCGGTGCCGCACGGCCCCGCGGAGCCCGCGTTCGCGGGAACCTTGGAAAGGGGCGCGGCGGTGTACACCGGAACCATGTCTGCCGTACTCGGTGGTGGGACGACCCTCCGCTCACATAATGAGACTCCCGTCCCACCCACTTGACAGTGAGTGCGTGCCGGGGGGAGGGTCAGTCTCATGCGCACCCGAATTCTCGTACTTGGAAAGCGCGTCGGCTGACGCTGAGCCACAGACCGCTCAGCGATCCCCACCCGGCGCGCTCCCCTCGCTTGCCTTCTGGCACGAGGGGTTTTTTGTTGCCCAGCTTCCCTACCTCAGCTTCACACCCTCAGCATCGAGAAGAGAATGACGATGACCGAGCAGGCCACCGGGGCCCATCCGCAGCCGCGGCCCCGATCCGGAGGACAGCAGTCCGCCCCCGAGCACGTCACGGGCGCGCAGTCCCTCATCCGCTCTCTCGAGGAGGTCGGCGCGGAGACGGTATTCGGCATTCCCGGCGGTGCCATCCTGCCGGCGTACGACCCGCTGATGGACTCCACCCGGGTGCGCCACGTCCTGGTCCGTCACGAGCAGGGCGCGGGCCACGCGGCCACCGGTTACGCGCAGGCCACCGGCAAGGTCGGCGTCTGCATGGCGACCTCGGGCCCCGGTGCCACCAACCTGGTCACCCCGATCGCGGACGCCCACATGGACTCGGTGCCGCTCGTGGCGATCACCGGGCAGGTGGCCTCCAAGGCGATCGGCACGGACGCCTTCCAGGAGGCGGACATCGTCGGCATCACCATGCCGATCACCAAGCACAACTTCCTCGTCACCAAGGCCGAGGACATCCCGCGGGTCATCGCGCAGGCCTTCCACATCGCCTCCACCGGCCGCCCCGGCCCGGTACTGGTCGACATCGCCAAGGACGCGCTCCAGGCGAAGACGACCTTCTCCTGGCCGCCCGTCATGGACCTGCCCGGCTACCGCCCGGTGACCAAGCCGCACGCCAAGCAGATCCGCGAGGGCGCCAAGCTGATCACCCAGGCCAAGCGGCCCGTCCTCTACGTCGGCGGCGGTGTCATCAAGGCCGGCGCCACCGCCGAGCTGAAGGTCCTCGCAGAACTCACCGGAGCTCCCGTCACCACCACCCTGATGGGGCTCGGCGCATTCCCCGACAGCCACCCGCTGCACGTGGGAATGCCGGGCATGCACGGTTCGGTCACCGCCGTCACCGCGCTGCAGAAGGCCGACCTGATCGTCGCCCTCGGAACCCGATTCGACGACCGCGTCACCGGCAAGCTGGACAGCTTCGCCCCGCACGCCAAGATCGTCCACGCCGACATCGACCCGGCCGAGATCGGCAAGAACCGCGCCGCCGACGTGCCGATCGTCGGGGACGCCCGCGAGGTCATCGCCGACCTGGTCCAGGCCGTCCAGAAGGAACACAGCGAGGGCCACAAGGGCGACTACAGCGCCTGGTGGAAGGACCTGAACCGCTGGCGCGAGACCTACCCGCTCGGCTACGACCTGCCCGAGGACGGATCGCTCTCCCCGCAGCAGGTCATCGAGCGGGTCGGACAACTCGCCCCCGAGGGCACGATCTTCGCAGCGGGCGTCGGCCAGCACCAGATGTGGTCCGCGCACTTCATCCAGTACGAGAAGCCCGCCACCTGGCTCAACTCCGGCGGCGCCGGAACCATGGGCTACGCGGTCCCGGCCGCGATGGGCGCCAAGGCCGGCATGCCGGGCCACACGGTCTGGGCGATCGACGGCGACGGCTGCTTCCAGATGACCAACCAGGAACTGACCACCTGCGCCCTGAACAACATCCCGATCAAGGTCGCCATCATCAACAACGGCGCCCTCGGCATGGTCCGCCAGTGGCAGACCCTCTTCTACAACCAGCGCTACTCCAACACCGTGCTGCACAGCGGCCCCGAGGACGTCAACCCGAACGCCAAGGGCACGCGCGTGCCGGACTTCGTGAAGCTGTCCGAGGCGATGGGCTGCGTGGGTCTGCGCTGTGAGCGCCCGGAGGACCTCGACAAGGTCATCGCGGAGGCGAACTCCATCAACGACCGCCCCGTCGTCGTCGACTTCATCGTCCACGAGGACGCGATGGTGTGGCCGATGGTCGCCGCCGGCACCTCGAACGACACGATCCTGGCCGCCCGGGACGTCCGCCCCGACTTCGGCGACAACGAAGACGACTGAGCGAGAGAGACGTAAAAGATCATGTCCAAGCACACGCTCTCCGTCCTGGTGGAGAACACCCCCGGCATCCTCGCCCGGATCGCCGCCCTGTTCTCGCGGCGCGGCTTCAACATCGACTCGCTCGCGGTCGGTGTCACCGAGCACCCCGAGATCTCCCGGATCACCATCGTGGTCACCGTGGTCGAGGAACTGCCGCTGGAGCAGGTGACCAAGCAGCTCAACAAGCTCGTCAACGTGCTGAAGATCGTCGAGCTGGAACCCGGCTCGGCCGTTCAGCGCGAACTCGTTCTGGTGAAGGTGCGTGCCGACAACGAGACGCGCTCCCAGATCGTCGAGATCGTCCAGCTGTTCCGCGCCAAGACCGTCGACGTCTCCCCGGAGGCCGTCACGATCGAGGCCACCGGCAGCGGCGAGAAGCTGTCCGCGATGCTGAAGATGCTGGAGCCCTTCGGCATCAAGGAGCTGGTCCAGTCCGGCACCATCGCGATCGGCCGCGGCGCGCGTTCGATCACGGACCGCTCGCTGCGCGCCCTCGACCGCAGCGCGTAGGACCGGGTGGTACGGGCGGCTCCGGCCGCCCGTATACCGAGACCCCGAAACTTCATCTCAGCCCGCCGTCATACGGTGGGACGCAACATCTGCACCCCAAGGAGAGAACCCAAAGTGGCCGAGCTGTTCTACGACGCCGACGCCGACCTGTCCATCATCCAGGGCCGCAAGGTCGCGGTCATCGGTTACGGCAGCCAGGGCCACGCCCACGCGCTGTCGCTCCGTGACTCGGGTGTCGACGTGCGTGTCGGTCTGCACGAGGGCTCCAAGTCCAAGGCCAAGGCCGAGGAGCAGGGCCTGCGCGTGGTGACGCCCTCCGAGGCCGCCGCCGAGGCCGACGTCATCATGATCCTCGTCCCGGACCCGATCCAGGCCCAGGTCTACGAGGAGTCCATCAAGGACAACCTGAACGACGGTGACGCGCTGTTCTTCGGCCACGGCCTGAACATCCGCTTCGACTTCATCAAGCCCCCGGCGGGCGTCGACGTCTGCATGGTCGCCCCCAAGGGCCCCGGTCACCTCGTCCGCCGCCAGTACGAGGAGGGCCGCGGCGTTCCGTGTATCGCGGCCGTCGAGCAGGACGCGACCGGCAACGCCTTCGCGCTCGCGCTGTCGTACGCCAAGGGCATCGGCGGCACCCGCGCCGGCGTCATCAAGACGACCTTCACCGAGGAGACCGAGACCGACCTGTTCGGTGAGCAGGCCGTTCTCTGCGGTGGTACGGCCGCGCTGGTCAAGGCCGGCTTCGAGACGCTGACCGAGGCCGGCTACCAGCCGGAGATCGCGTACTTCGAGTGCCTGCACGAGCTGAAGCTCATCGTCGACCTCATGTACGAGGGCGGCCTGGAGAAGATGCGCTGGTCGATCTCCGAGACCGCCGAGTGGGGCGACTACGTCACCGGCCCGCGGATCATCACGGACGCCACCAAGGCCGAGATGAAGAAGGTCCTCGCCGAGATCCAGGACGGCACCTTCGCCCGTGAGTGGATGGCCGAGTACCACGGCGGTCTGAAGAAGTACAACGAGTACAAGCAGAAGGACGCCGAGTCCCTGCTGGAGACCACCGGAAAGTCGCTCCGCAAGCTGATGAGCTGGGTCGACGAAGAGGCGTAAGCCTCGCATGACGGGGCCGGAGCCCTCTGCTCCGGCCCCGTTGTGCCACCCGTGCCGTCACGGACGGGTGATCCTTCCGCACAGGCGCAGGACGACCTTGGTAGCGCCACTACACTGCCGTAATACATACGCGTCAGGCCCACAGCGTCGTGCGTCTTCAACGCGGCCAGTACCCTCCACCGCCTGCGGCCGTCGGGACGGCCGTCCGCACGCAATGGACTTGTGAGGACTCACGTGAGCTCGAAACCTGTCGTACTCATCGCTGAAGAGCTGTCGCCCGCGACTGTGGACGCGCTTGGCCCCGACTTCGAGATCCGGCACTGCAACGGAGCGGACCGAGCCGAACTGCTCCCGGCCATCGCCGACGTCGACGCGATCCTGATCCGCTCCGCCACCAAGGTGGACGCCGAGGCCATCGCCGCCGCGCACAAGCTGAAGGTCGTCGCACGAGCCGGCGTCGGCCTGGACAACGTCGACGTCTCCGCCGCCACCAAGGCCGGCGTGATGGTCGTCAACGCCCCCACCTCGAACATCGTGACCGCCGCCGAACTGGCCTGCGGTCTCCTCGTCGCCACCGCCCGCCACATCCCGCAGGCCAACGCCGCGCTGAAGAACGGCGAGTGGAAGCGCAGCAAGTACACGGGCGTGGAGCTGGCCGAGAAGACCCTCGGTGTCGTGGGTCTGGGCCGGATCGGTGCGCTGGTCGCCCAGCGCATGTCCGGCTTCGGCATGAAGGTCGTCGCCTACGACCCCTACATCCAGCCCGCCCGGGCCGCCCAGATGGGCGTCAAGGTGCTGTCCCTGGACGAGCTGCTCGAGGTCTCCGACTTCATCACCGTGCACCTGCCCAAGACCCCCGAGACCGTCGGTCTCATCGGCGACGAGGCGCTGCGCAAGGTCAAGCCGAGCGTGCGGATCGTCAACGCCGCGCGCGGCGGGATCGTCGACGAGGAGGCGCTGTACTCCGCCCTCAAGGAGGGCCGGGTCGCCGGTGCCGGTCTCGACGTGTACGCGAAGGAGCCCTGCACGGACTCCCCGCTCTTCGAGTTCGACCAGGTCGTCGCCACCCCGCACCTCGGCGCCTCCACCGACGAGGCTCAGGAGAAGGCCGGTATCGCCGTCGCCCGCTCGGTGCGCCTCGCGCTCGCCGGTGAGCTGGTGCCCGACGCGGTCAACGTCCAGGGCGGTGTCATCGCCGAGGACGTGAAGCCGGGCCTGCCGCTCGCCGAGCGCCTCGGCCGCATCTTCACCGCGCTCGCCGGTGAGGTCGCGGTCCGCCTCGACGTCGAGGTGTACGGCGAGATCACCCAGCACGACGTGAAGGTGCTGGAACTCAGCGCCCTCAAGGGTGTCTTCGAGGACGTCGTCGCGGAGACGGTGTCGTACGTCAACGCCCCGCTGTTCGCGCAGGAGCGCGGTGTCGAGGTGCGGCTGACCACCAGCTCCGAGTCGGCCGACCACCGCAATGTCGTCACCGTGCGCGGCACCCTCGGCAGCGGCGAGGAGGTGTCGGTCTCCGGCACGCTGGCCGGGCCCAAGCACCTCCAGAAGATCGTCGCCGTCGGCGAGTACGACGTGGACCTCGCACTCGCCGACCACATGGTCGTCCTCAAGTACGAGGACCGTCCCGGTGTCGTCGGCACGGTCGGCCGGATCTTCGGTGAGGCCGGGATCAACATCGCCGGCATGCAGGTCTCGCGTGCGGTCGCCGGTGGCGAGGCGCTCGCGGTCCTGACCGTGGACGACACGGTTCCGGCCGGAGTGCTGACCGAGGTCGCCGAGGAGATCGGGGCGACGTCGGCCCGTGCGGTGAACCTGGTCTGACGCTTCACCACGAACGCCGGGCGGGCCGAGGGTTTCCTCGGCCCGCCCGGCGCTTCTCTGTTAAGCGGGCACCTTCTCCGGCTCCGATGCCTCCTGCGGTATGTGCAGCTCGACCCGGCGCAGTGTCACCGCGGCCAGCACCGCCGCCCCCGCGAGCAACACCGCGCCCGCGATCGCCGCCCCCTGCATCCCGTTGGTGAACGCCTCCCGGGCCACGGTCGTCAGCCCCGGTACCCGATCGGCGACGGCCAGTGCCCCGCCCAGCGTCTCGCGGGCCACGTCGGGTGCCGAGGCCGGCATGTCGTGGCGGTAGACCGCCGTACCGATGGAGCCGAGAACCGCCATGCCCAGCGCACCGCCGAACTCCGCGCCGGTCTCCATCAGGGAGGACGCGGTACCGGCCCGCTCCACCGGGGCGGTGCCCATCGCGAGGTCCATGATCTGGGACATCACGATGACGCCGCCTACCGCGAGGACACCGCAGGAGGCCAGCACCAGCCACATCGAGTCCGTACCGGCGAAGGCCAGCAGCGCGAAGCCGGCCGCGGCGATCGCGAAGCCCGCGGTGACGACGGAGGCGCGGTTGACGCCCTTGTGGACCAGCGCGGTCGCGACCGGCGCCGCGGCCCCGATCGGCACCGACGGCAGCAGCGCCCACAGGGCCGCCTCCAGCGCGCTCTTGTCGAGCACGGACTGCAGGTACTGCGTGGTGAAGTAGGCCGACCCCATGATCCCGAACGCCGAGACCAGGTTCAGCGCGACGGAGGGTCCGAAACCACGGCCACGGAAGAGGGCCGGGTCGATCATCGGCGAGGCGGCGGTGCGCTGGCGGTGGACGAAGAGGACCGCGAAGAGCAGGCCGACGGTGACCGAGACGACGTAACGGACGTTCCAGCCCTCGGACGGGATCTCCTTCAGGCCGTAGACGACGGGCAGCACCGCGGCCATCGACAGCGGGACGCTCGGCCAGTCGAAGCGGCCGGGGGCGGGGTCCTTCGACTCGGGCAGCAGGACCGGGCCGAGGAGCAGCAGCAGCGCCATCGCGGGCAGGTTGACGAGGAAGACCGAGCCCCAC
Organism: Streptomyces sp. NPDC058307; assembly: GCF_042880295.1. Classification (NCBI taxonomy): domain Bacteria; kingdom Bacillati; phylum Actinomycetota; class Actinomycetes; order Kitasatosporales; family Streptomycetaceae; genus Streptomyces; species Streptomyces sp. NPDC058307. The sequence goes on along the minus strand of NZ_JBHVYZ010000037.1, from coordinate 46,087 downwards.
CAGAAGTACTCGACCAGGACCCCGCTCATCACCGAGCCGAGCGCGATCCCGGCCGTCATCACGCCGGACCACAGGCCGATCGCCTTCGCGCGCTGGCCGGGGTCGCTGAACATCGTGCGGAGCATCGCCATCGTGGACGGCATCAGGGTCGCACCGCCGATGCCGAGGACGGCGCGGGCGGCGATCAGGGCCTCGGCGCTGTTCGCGTAGGCCGCCGCCAGCGAGGCCGCGCCGAAGCAGGCGGCGCCGATCAGCAGGAGGCGGCGGTGGCCGATGCGGTCGCCCAGCGACCCCATCGTCATCAGCAGGCCGGCCAGCACGAAACCGTAGATGTCGAAGATCCACAGCTGCTGGGTGCCACTCGGCTCCAGGTCCGCGCTGATCGCGGGGATGGCGAAGTAGAGGACCGAGACGTCCATCGAGACCAGCAGCAGCGGAAGCATCAGGACGGCGAGGGCGGTCCATTCGCGGCGGCCGGCGCGGGCACCGGGGGAGGCGGTCGTGCTCGTCGGGTTCGTCATGCCGGAGACTGTACGGACGTCCTAAACGGTTGTCTAGAACGCTTGTATAAATCAGGTGTCTAGGACGTGTGTATGGATCCGGATAGGCTGGGCCGCATGGGACACCGTGAGGATCTGCTCGAAGGCGCCAAGCGCTGCCTGTTGCAGAAAGGGTTCGCGCGGACGACGGCGCGCGACATCGTGAAGGAGTCGGGCACCAATCTGGCGTCCATCGGCTACCACTACGGCTCGAAGGACGCCCTGCTGGCGCAGGCGTACATCGCGCTCGTCGAGGGGCTCGGTGAGGCCTTCGACGGCGGCGGGACCGTCGGCACCGCCACCGAGCCGGGCTCGATCGAACGGTTCCAGGAGGTGTGGTCGAACATCATCGGCACCATGCGGGAGCCCGGCTCGCCGTGGCATCTCAGCATGGAGATCCTGGTCATGGGCGACCGGATGCCCGAGGTGCGCGACCACCTGGCGCGGGCCCAGCGCGAGGCCGGGCGAGGGATCATCCCGCTGCTCATGGGCGGTCGCGAGGAGGATGTGTCCGACGAGACGACGGACACGCTCGGCGCGTTCTACCTGACACTGATGACCGGGCTCATCGCGCAGTGGGCCTTCGATCCGAAGACGGCGCCCACCGCCGAGCAGCTCACCGAGGGGCTGCGCCGACTGGTGGAGGCCGCCACCCGAGGCGATGACGGTCGCCGCGTCTAGAGCGGTGGCGTGGGGCCGGTGGTCCGTCTCGGTGGCGAGCCGGTCGGGACCGGCGTTGTGGATCTTCGCTGGACGGTCCGCCCGGGGTCGATCTCCCCGCACGGTCGCATGTCGCACGCGGTAGTCACGGTCCACTGATCCGGTCGGCCGGAGCCTGCCGTGAGAGGTGCTCTCGGCCCAACAGCCCTTACAGCCGCGCCCTCTTGAGCGCCATGTGCAGCAACAGCCGGTCCTCGCCGTCGTCCAGGTCCAGGCCGGTGAGCTGTTCGACGCGGGAGAGGCGGTAGTAGAGGGTCTGGCGGTGGATGCCCAACTCCGCGGCGGTGCGCCCCGCCTGGCCCGCGCAGTCGAGGTAGACCTCGGCGGTGCGGGCCAGTTCGCGGTGGGCGGGGGAGAGGAGCGGGCGTACGGCGGGGTCGTGGGCCGTCTCCGGGGGCAGTGCGGTCAGCAGACGGTACGGGCCGATGCGGGACCATTCCGCGATGGGGCCCAAGCGGGGTTCGGCGAGCGCGGCCCGGGCCGCGGCCGACGCCTCCTGCCAGGCGGGGGCCAGTTCGGCAAGGCCCACACGGGCGGCGGCGACCCCGGCGGCCACGGTGCGTTGGGCGGCGGCCGTGTCCCGCGTGTTGCCCGCGGGTGCTGTACCGCCTGTAGTGCCTGAGGCGGTCGTACCGCGTGCCGTGCCCTGAGTGCCCTGAGTGCCCTGAACCGGGCCGGGGATGTCGCCGCTCTCCGGTCGGTCACCGCTGCTGCCTGTGCCGCCCGCCGCGCTGTCGTCGCTCCTGCCGGCCCTGCCCTCGCTGGGTCCCCTGCCCTTGCTCGCGCCCGATCCGCCCGCCCTCGGTTCTCCTCCGCCGCGTCCACCACTCCCCGGCTCGCCGTGGGCGCCGCCACCCCCCTCCACACCCCGCGCCCGCTCCAGCAGCCGCACCGCCGTCGAGGTCGCCGGGGTCAGGGTGTCCGTCGTGCGCAGGCGGACCAGGACTGCCAGGGACTGGGCCGAGGTGCCCCACGGGACCGCGCACAGGGCCGTCGCGTGCGGGATCGTACGGGCGGACGGGGCGTCGTCCGGGTCGGCGGACGGCCACGGAGCGACGCACACCACGGTGTACGGGCCGTCGCCGCGGGAGCCCAGCGCCGTGCGCAGCGCTGCCACCGCCATGTCGGACTGCCAGCCGCGCTCGGCGGTCAGCACCGCCCGCAGCTCCCGGCTCAGGTCGGCCCCGTGCTGCGCCTCGTCCGCGAGCAGTGCGCCGATCCGGGCCGTCACCCGCATCGCCGCGTCCAGCTGCCGGTCGGTCGGGCCGGGCTCGGAGTCCAGGAGCCAGACGTAACCGAGGACGACCCCGCGATGGCGTACGGGCAGACAGATCCGCCCCCGGTACACCCCGGCCTCCCGGGTGGGCGGAATCCGCACCGGGCCGCTCGCCCGCGTGATGCCGAAGCCCTCGAACCACGCCCGGACCGCGGCCGTGGAGCGCCGGGTCAGGATCGAGCGGGCGCGGACGGGGTCCAGCGCCGACGGATCGAGGTCGCCCTCACTGTCGTACGCACCGAAGGCGATCAGCTCGAAGTCGCGGTTCTCCAGGGTCGCCGGTAGGCCCAGGAGCTCCGAGATCTCGTCCACCAGCTCCTGGTAGTCGCCTTTGTAGTCGCCTGCCACCCGGGCATTCTCGCGCAAAAACACCCCGCTTCATACATCTGTCTGAGATCTGTGGCACGGATGCGTGACAGCTGTCGATGGCCGACGATCGGAGGGATCCTTAGGTTTCACGGTGGTTCTGTCTGCTGGTCTGTGGAGGTGCCCCGTGCTGGGTCCCGTGATTCTCGCCGCGTCGCGCAGCGACCGGATGCGACGCCTGATCTCGGCGGCCCCGGTGACCAAGCAGGTCGTCGACCGCTTCATCCCCGGTGAGACGGTCGAGGAGATCGTGCCGATCGTCCGCGAGCTGACCGACCGCGGTCTGGAGCTGACGATGGACGTCGTCGGCGAGGACATCACCAACCCCGGGCAGGCCGAGGCAGCCCGGGACGCCTATCTCGCGCTCGTCGACCGGCTCGGGCCACTCCAACTGGGCAGCAGGGCCGAGATGTCCGTGAAGCTGTCGATGTTCGGCCAGGCGCTGGACGGCGGCCACGAGCTCGCCCTCGCCAACGTCCGGCCCGTCGTCGAGGCCGCCGCCGCCATCGGTACGACCGTCACGCTCGACGCCGAGGACCACACCACCCTCGACTCGATGTTCGCCATCCACGAGGAACTGCGGAAGGACTTCCCGCAGACCGGCTGTGTGATCCAGGCCTACCTCTTCCGCACCGAGGCCGACGCCCGCCGGCTCGCCGCGGCGGGCAGCCGGGTACGGCTCGTGAAGGGCGCCTACAAGGAGCCCGCCGAGGTCGCCTACCAGCAGAAACATGAGATCGACAAGGCGTACGTCCGGGTCCTGCGCATCCTCATGGAGGGCGAGGGATACCCGATGGTCGGCTCCCACGACCCGCGCCTGATCGCCATCGCCCAGGAACTCGCCCGGCAGGCGGGCCGCAAGCCCGACGAGTACGAGTTCCAGATGCTCTACGGCATCCGCGGCGACGAACACCTGCGCCTGGCCGCCGAGGGCCACCGCATGCGCGTCTACACCGCCTACGGCACCGACTGGTACGGCTACTTCATGAGGCGGCTCGCGGAGAAGCCGGCGAACCTGCGCTTTTTCGCCCGCAGCATGATCAGCAAGGGCTGAGCCCGAACACCCGCTCAAGTTCAAGGAGTTACGGAACCCATGGACGCTGTGACCCAGGTCCCCACCCCCGTCAACGAGCCGGTGCGCGGCTATGCCCCCGGCTCGCCCGAGCGGGCCCGGCTGGAGGCCAGGCTCAAGGAGCTGGCCGAGAACCCCATCGACCTGCCGATGACCATCGGCGGTGAGAAGCGGCTCGGTGGCGGCGAGCCCTTCCAGGTCGTGCAGCCGCACAACCACAAGGCCGTCCTCGGCACCCTCCGCAACGCCACCCAGCAGGACGCCCGGGACGCCATCGACGCGGCCCTCGCCGCCGCCCCCGCCTGGCGCGCGATGGCCTTCGACGACCGCGCCGCGATCATCCTGCGCGCCGCCGAACTGCTCTCCGGCCCCTGGCGCGAGACGCTGGCCGCCTCGACCATGCTCGGTCAGTCCAAGACCGCCCAGCAGGCCGAGATCGACACGCCCTGCGAGCTCGTCGACTTCTGGCGCTTCAACGTCAAGTACGCCCGTGACCTGCTCGCCGAGCAGCCCCCGGCCAACGCCCCGGGTGTCTGGAACCGTCTCGACCACCGCCCGCTCGAGGGCTTCGTCTACGCGATCACGCCGTTCAACTTCACGGCGATCGCGGGCAACCTGCCGACCGCGCCCGCGCTCATGGGCAACGTGGTCGTGTGGAAGCCGTCCCCGACGCAGACCCACGCCGCCGTGCTGCTGATGCAGCTCCTGGAGGAGGCCGGTCTGCCCAAGGGCGTCATCAACCTCGTCACCGGCGACGGCATCGAGGTCTCCAAGGTCGCCCTGGAGCACCGGGACCTCGCGGGCATCCACTTCACCGGTTCGACGAAGACCTTCCAGCACCTGTGGAAGACGGTCGGCGCCAACATCGAGAAGTACCGCACGTATCCGCGTCTGGTCGGCGAGACCGGCGGCAAGGACTTCGTCGTCGCCCACCCGAGCGCCGACCGCGCGATCCTCAAGACCGCTCTGACCCGCGGTGCCTTCGAGTACCAGGGCCAGAAGTGCTCGGCGACCTCCCGGGCCTACATCCCGGCGTCGATCTGGAACAGCGGTTTCCGCGAGGAGTTCGCCGCCGAGGTCGACGGCATCGCCATGGGTGATGTCACCGACCTGTCCCACTTCATCGGCGCGGTCATCGACGAGCGGGCCTTCGCCAAGAGCAAGGCGGCGATCGACCGCGCGCAGTCGGACCCCACCTGCACGATCGTCGCGGGCGGTTCCTACGACGACTCGGTCGGCTGGTTCGTCCGCCCGACCGTCGTGGAGTGCACGGACCCGGAGAACGAGGTCTTCACCACCGAGTACTTCGGCCCCTTCCTCGCGGTGTACGTCTACGAGGACGAGAAGTACGAGGAGATGCTGACCCAGATGGAGTCGGCCTCCGACTACGCGCTGACCGGCTCGGTGATCGCATCCGACCGCGCGGCGGCGGCGTACACGATGGAGAAGCTGCGCTACGCGGCCGGCAACTTCTACATCAACGACAAGTCGACCGGCGCTGTCGTCGGCCAGCAGCCCTTCGGCGGCGGCCGCGCCTCAGGCACCAACGACAAGGCCGGCGCCCCGCAGAACCTCCAGCGCTGGACCCTGACCCGCGCCATCAAGGAGACCCTGGTCCCGCCGACCGAGTACGGCTACCCGCACATGGACTGACGTGTCGTCAGTTCCCGGAAGGGGCCGGGCTGTTGTCCGGCCCCTTCGTGTGCGCACAATGCGGGCATGAACGTGGTCACCGAGGACGGCGTACGGCTGTGGGCTTCGCGTTCGGGTGCGGGGGGCCCGTTGGTCCTGTGTCACGGGGGTCCGGGACTGTGGGACATGTTCGAGGACCTGTCCGCGATGCTCCACGACCGGTCCACCGTGATCCGTTGGGACCAGCGCGGCTGCGGGCGCTCGCAGCGGTGCGCCGGGCCGTGGACGACCGACCGGTTCGTGGCCGACCTGGACGCCGTACGACGCCACTTCGGCCTGGACCGGATGACGCTGCTGGGCCACTCCTGGGGCGCCCAGCTGGCGTTGAGCTACACCCTGGCCCACCCGGAACGGGTCAGCACGCTGGTCTACGTCAGCGGGACGGGCATCGAGCCGGTGTCCCACTGGCACGCCTCCTACACGCAGAACCTCACCGGGCGCCTCGGCGAGCAGCCCGAACGGCTGTCTCACTGGCGGGAGTTGCCGCGGCGGGACCCGGAGCGCGCGGTGCTTCAGTGGACGGCCGACTTCGCGGACCGCGAGCGTGCCCTGGAGCACGCCCGCCGGCTGGCCGACCCCTGGTTCGAGATCAACCACGAGTGCAACGCGGCCCTGAACGCGGAGACCGTACGCACCTGGGGCACGCCGGAGCTGCGGACCGCCTGCGCGTCCCTCGACGTGCCCGTCCTGATCATCGACGGCGCCCAGGACATCCGTCCGCGCTCGGCGGTGGACTCACTGGAGGAGGCGTTGCCACGAGTGCGGCGGGTGGTGCTGCCGAAGGCCGGGCACCTGCCGTGGGTGGAGGCACCCGAGGACTTCGAGCACGCCCTGGCAGACGTGCTCGGCAACCCCGTCGGCGGCGCGTGGTGAGGTCCTGGTCCACGGCACCCTGGGCGTCGCCCTCCGAAAGGCGAAACCGCAGGTCAGCGCGGTGTGATCCACTGCACCGTCTCAGATAGTAGGAAGTCCGAGTAATTGTGGAGACAGACCGGCCGTCCTCCCTTAGTTTTGTAGGAGCCGAACGTGTCGCTCGATCAAGCGAATGGCGGTCGTGAGCCGGGCCCCTTGCAGGCAACCCCTGCGGCCCGTCGCTCCCCGCCCCTTCCGGCGTCTCGTTGTCCCCTTCCCCGGAAATTCGAAGGAGTCGATTTCTCATGGCCGAGACGACCGCCCGCCGTCGAGTCCGTCACACCTCCCGGACCAGCGAGTCCGACCGCAAGAACGCCGCCGCAGCCCTGCAGCGCGCCCTCGACCGCCGTGACAACGGCGGCTCGACCGGTCACTGACCGGTCCCTCACAGCCGGGAGCCGCACCCGTACGAGGTGTGGCGCGGGCCCGTCAGGCCCCGCGCCGCACCTCGAAATGGTCGATGCGCTCCCCGTTCTGCCCGAGCGCCGACACCGTCAGCCGTGGCCGCGGCCCGCTCTGCGCCTCCACCGAGAGCAGCGAGAACCCGCGGTAGCGCACCCGTGACCACTCCACCGTCTCCTTCCGGGACTGCTTCGACCTCGTCCACTGGAAGGTCTCGACGGACTCGTGGTCGTGCACGCGCCCCTCGTAGCTCTCCTTCACGCCCGCGGGGAAGCCGTACAGGTCCCGGCCGCCCCCGCCGGCCGTGACGTACACGATCCCGTCCCGCGTGGGATCCGTGGCGCCGCCGACCGGCACCGGCCGGCCGACCGCGCCGCCGCGGATCGCGTCCGTGCGCTCGTACACGTGGTTGTGCCCGTTGATCACCAGATCCACCTGGTGCTTCTCGAACAGCGGCAGCCACGCGGCGCGCACCCCGCCATCGGAGGCGTGCGAGGACGTCGAGTACGCGCAGTGGTGGAAGTAGACGACGACGAAGTCGACGCCGCCGGCCGCCCGCAGCTCACCCAGTCTCCTGTCCAGCCACGTCGTCTGCTTCCCGTCCGTGTAGCCGAAGTTGGCGGGGATCTCGTACGACACGTCGTTCGCGTCCAGTGCCACGACGCCGACGTTGCCGTACGTGAAGGAGTACACACCCGGCGCCGCACGCGGGTCGAAGCCGCTCTCCGGGAGGGACCAGCGGGCGAGCTGGCCGCCGTAGCCGTCGGGGGAGTACCAGGCCTCCATGTCGTGGTTGCCGGTCGTGACCATCCAGGGGACGCTGCGCGCGACTTCTTCGTTCTGCTTGAGGAACAGGTCCCAGAAGCCCGGGTCGTAGCCGTCCGTCTTCAGGCCCAGGCCGGTGCCGTCGGCGTAGCAGATGTCGCCGGCGTGCAGGTGGAAGGCGGGCTTCTGGCGCAGCAGGAGGTTGTCGTTGGCGGCCGCGGCGGTGCCGACCCCCTGGTCGCCGAAGGCGGTGAAGACGAACTTCTCGGGGCTCGCCGGGGCCGTCCGGAAACTGCTGATGGTCGAGCGGCGGCTCGCGTCCGCCGGGTCGAAGCCGTCGTGGCCGACGCCGTAGTAGTACGTCGTGCCGGGGCGCAGTCCGTCCAGGGCCGCGTGCAGGTAGTACTGGTCGAGCGCGAGGCGTACGCCGCTCTGCCCCGGGGTGTGCAGGTCGCGCAGCTCGGCCTCGATCCTGCGGCTCAGGTCCTCGGGCGTCGGACCGACCCGGACGTACGGCTTCTTCACCGCGAGCGGGACCTGCCACGAGATCCGCATCTGGGTCCTCGGATCGGCGCCGAAGGCGAGATGGCGGCCGAAGGGAGAGACGGCCGAGCCGTGCACCTTCGCCGTGGGGGAGGTCGCGGTGGACGATCCGGCGGGCGTGCAGCCGGTCAGCAGGCCGCCCGCGACCGCGCCCGCCGTCACCAGCGTGCGGCGCCGGGACAGCTTCGCGCGCAGGTACTCGTGCTGCTCTGCCATGCTCATCCGGTGCGCGAGCCGCGGCGGAATGCCGACGTCGGGAAGGTCCATGGTGATGACCTTCCCCGCGGAGGCCGACCACCGCACTGCCTACGGGTGAACGTGCGCCGAACGGTCGTGCAGCGGTGTCCGTATCGCGGACAAGCGGTGTCATCCCCTGGGACGGGGAGTAGGGTTCCCGCATGTCTCGCAGCCTCAATCTCGCAGTGATTCCCGGTGACGGCATCGGCCAGGAGGTCGTGGCCGAAGGTCTGAAGGTCCTCTCCGCCGTCCTTCCGCAGGATGTGAAGCTGGAGACCAAGGACTTCGACTTCGGTGCCCGGCGCTACCACGCCACCGGTGAGACCCTCACCGACGCCGACCTCGACGCGCTGAAGAAGCACGACGCGATCCTGCTGGGCGCGATCGGCGACCCGTCGGTCCCCTCCGGCGTGCTGGAGCGCGGCTTTCTCCTCAAGCTCCGCTTCGCCTTCGACCACCACGTGAACCTGCGTCCGTCGAAGCTGCTTCCGGGGGTCGACACGCCCCTGAAGGGCGAGCCGGCCATCGACTTCGTGGTCGTCCGCGAGGGCACCGAGGGCCCGTACACCGGCAACGGCGGCACCATCCGCAAGGGCACCGAGCACGAGGTCGCCACCGAGGTCTCCGTGAACACGGCCTTCGGTGTCGAGCGCGTGGTCCGGGACGCCTTCGCCCGCGCCCAGGCCCGTCCGCGCAAGAAGCTCACGCTGGTCCACAAGAACAACGTGCTGACCTTCGCCGGGCACCTGTGGACGAACATCTTCAACAAGGTGGCCGCGGAGTTCCCCGAGGTCACCACCGACTACATCCACGTCGACGCGGCCACGATCTACCTGGTCACCGACCCGGCCCGGTTCGACGTGATCGTCACCGACAACCTCTTCGGCGACATCATCACCGATCTCGCCGCGGCCGTCTCCGGCGGCATCGGCGTCGCGGCCTCCGGGAACATCAACCCGAGCGGCGAGTTCCCGTCGATGTTCGAGCCCGTCCACGGCTCGGCCCCGGACATCGCCGGCCAGGGCAAGGCCGACCCCACCGCCACGGTCCTGTCCGTCGCCCTGCTGCTGCGCCACCTCGGCTACGAGGCCGAGGCCGCGCGTATCGAAGAGGCGGTCTCCGCCGACCTCGCCGAGCGCACCGGCAAGCCCGCCCGCTCCACGTCGGAGATCGGCGACGCGCTGGCCGTACGAGTAGCCGGCTGACCGGGCGGACCACTCGAAAACCATTCGAAGCCGCCGGGTCACCCGCACCCGGCGGCTTTCGCATGTCCCCCGCCGGGTGTCACCATCATCCCCGGGTCGCATCTCACGCCGTTTCTTCCCCGGCCCCGCGCTTGCGATAATCGAACGTGGAGCCGCGGAGTGAGGGAATGCTCGGACGTCCTAGCACTGGTCACTGACAGTAAAAGGGCGTGAGCGCGGCCCGTCACTACACAACCGGTGAAGGACAACCACTCATGACGACGCCCACGATCGAGCTCAAGCCCTCCGCCAGCCCGCTCTCCGCCGCCGAGCGCGAGGCGATCCTGGCCAACCCCGGGTTCGGCCGCCACTTCACCGACCACATGGTGACGGTCAAGTGGACCGAGGGCCGCGGCTGGCACGACGCGCAGCTCGTCCCGTACGGCCCGATCTCCCTCGACCCCTCCACCCACGTCCTGCACTACGGCCAGGAGATCTTCGAGGGCCTCAAGGCGTACCGCCAGGCCGACGGCTCGGTCGCCGTGTTCCGTCCCGAGGCCAACGCGCGCCGCTTCCGCAACTCCGCGCGCCGGATGGCGATGGCCGAGCTGCCCGAGGAGCTGTTCATCGACGCCCTCGACGCGCTGATCGGCCAGGACGCCGACTGGGTCCCGCCGCACGGCGGTGAGGAGTCCCTCTACCTGCGCCCGTTCATGTTCGCCACGGAGGCCGCGCTCGGCGTCCACCCGGCCAACGAGTACCTCTTCATGCTGATCGCCTCCCCGTCCGGCGCGTACTTCGCCGGGGGCGTCAAGCCGGTCACCATCTGGGTCTCCGAGGACTACGTCCGCGCGGTCCCCGGCGGCACCGGCGACGCCAAGACCGGCGGCAACTACGCGGCCTCCCTTCTCCCGCAGGCCGAGGCCGCCGCGAACGGCTGCGACCAGGTCGTCTACCTCGACGCGGTGACCCGCACCAAGGTCGAGGAGTCCGGCTCCATGAACATCGCCTTCGTCTACGGCGACCGGATCGTCACGCCCTCGCTGACCGGCTCGATCCTGGAGGGCATCACCCGGGACTCCCTCCTCCAGGTCGCCCGCGACCTCGGCTACACCGCCGAGGAGGGTGTCGTCACCCTGGACCAGTGGCGCGCCGACGCGGCGTCCGGCGCCCTCACCGAGGTCTTCGCCTGCGGCACGGCGGCGGTCGTCACGCCGATCGGGCACGTCAAGACGAAGACGGACGCGTGGACCCACGGGGACGGCACGCCCGGCGAGGTCACCCTGAAGCTGCGCGAGGCCCTGCTCGGGATCCAGCGCGGTGTCAGGGAGGACAAGCACGGCTGGATGCACAAGCTGGGCTGAGTCTCACAGACGCTCCACGGGCCCGCTCGGACATGTTCCGGGGCGGGCCCGTCGCGTTTCCGGCACATGGTTAGAGCGGCGCTCGATGTGAGCGGATCCACTATGTCGGCATGGCTTGTGAATGCCTTAGAGTGTTGCTCTAACTCATGGCGAGGTAGGGAGGTGTCGTGTCGTGAGACTGACCCCCACGGAACGTGACCGGCTGCTGCTGTTCGGGGCCGCCGAACTGGCCCGGGCCCGCAGAGCCCGCGGGCTGCGGCTGAACGTCCCGGAGGCGACCGCGCTCATCGCGGACACCGTGTGCGAGGCCGCCCGGGACGGGGCGCGGCTGGCCGAGGCCGTCGAGCGCGCCCGGTCGGTGCTCGGGCCCGACGACGTCCTGCCCGGCGTCGCGGACGTCGTCACCGAGGTGCATGTCGAGGCGGTCTTCGACGACGGTTCGCGGCTCGCCGTCGTCAGCGACCCGATCGGCGGGGGGCTCGGCGAGGGGGCGCCGGGCGCGCTGCTGCCGGGGCCCGAGCACGCCGAGCCCGAGGCGGTCGTGCGGCTGACGGTCACCAACACCGCCACCGTGCCCGTCTCCGTCACCTCCCACTTCCACTTCTTCGAGGCCAACCCGCGCCTGGACTTCCCGCGCGCCGAGGCGTACGGCATGCGGCTCGCGGTGCCCGCGGGCTCGTCGGTGCGGTTCGGCCCGGGGGAGTCGGCCGAGGTCGGCCTGGTACCGATCGGCGGGGCCCGGGTCGCGGTCGGCTTCGCCGGCCTGGTGGACGGACCACTGGACGTGCCGGGTGCGCGCGAGGAGGCGTTGCGGCGGGCTGCGGCTTGCGGGTATCTGGGAGTGCGCGACGAGGAGGTCGTCCGATGAGCCGCCCCGGAGGCCACCCCGCCGAGGCTCGTCGCCTCACTCCCTACGAGTACGCCGCCACCCACGGACCCCGCGCCGGCGACCGCGTGCGCCTCGGTGACTCCGGGCTGGTGATCCGGGTCGAGGAGGACTCGCAGCGCTACGGTGACGAGTTCCTCGCCGGGTTCGGGAAGACCGCGCGTGACGGGCTGCACCTCAAGGCCGCCGCCGTGCGGGACACCTGTGACGTCGTCGTCAGCAACGTCGTCGTGATCGACGCCGTGCAGGGGATCCGGAAGGTCTCGATCGGCATCCGCGAGGGGCGGATCTGCTCCATCGGGCGGGCCGGGAACCCCGACACCCTCGACGGGGTCGACGTCGTCGTGGGCACCGGTACCTCCATCGTGTCCGGCGAGGGGCTCATCGCCACCGCCGGGGCCGTCGACACCCACGTCCATCTGCTGTCGCCGCGGATCATGGAGGCCTCGCTCGCGTCCGGGGTGACCACGATCATCGGGCAGGAGTTCGGGCCCGTGTGGGGCGTCGGGGTCAACTCGCCCTGGGCGCTGAGGCACGCGTTCGGTGCCTTCGACGCCTGGCCGGTCAACATCGGTTTCCTGGGCCGGGGTTCGTCCTCCACACCGGCCCCCCTGATCGAGGCTCTCGCCGAGGGAGGCGCCTCAGGCTTCAAGGTCCACGAGGACATGGGCGCCCACACCCGCGCGCTGGACACCGCGCTACGGGTCGCCGAGGAGCACGACGTCCAAGTCGCCCTGCACAGCGACGGGTTGAACGAGTGCCTGTCCGTCGAGGACACCCTGAGGGTGCTGGAGGGCCGCACGATCCACGCCTTCCACATCGAGGGCTGCGGCGGCGGACACGTACCGAACGTGTTGAAGATGGCCGGCGTCGCGAACGTCATCGGCTCCTCCACCAACCCCACCCTGCCCTTCGGCCGGGACGCCGTCGCAGAGCACTACGGCATGATCGTCTCCGTTCACGATCTCAAGACCGACCTGCCCGGTGACGCCGCCATGGCCCGTGACCGCATCCGCGCCGGGACCATGGGCGCCGAGGACGTGCTGCACGACCTGGGCGCGATCGGGATCACCTCCTCCGACGCGCAGGGCATGGGGCGGGCCGGTGAGACGGTCCGCCGTACCTTCGCGATGGCCGGGAAGATGAAGGCCGAGTTCGGGGCCCCGGACGACGGCCACGACAACGAGCGCGTGCTGCGCTACGTCGCCAAGCTGACCATCAACCCGGCCATCGCGCACGGCCTTTCGCACGACGTCGGCTCGATCGAGGTCGGCAAGCTGGCCGACCTCGTGCTGTGGCGGCCGGAGTACTTCGGCGCCAAGCCGCAACTCGTCCTGAAGTCCGGGTTCCCGGCCTACGGCGTGGTCGGCGACCCGGGCGCGGCCACCGACACCTGCGAACCCCTCGTGCTGGGGCCGCAGTTCGGGGCGCACGGCGCCACCCCCGCCGAGATCTCCGTCGCCTTCGTCGCCCGGGCCGCCCTCGACCAGGGCAACGACCGGCTGCCGACCCGCAGGAGAAGGGTCGCGGTACGCGGCACCCGCGGCATCGGACCGGCCGACCTGCGCCTCAACTCCCGTACCGGAGCGGTGGACGTGGACCAGCGCACGGGCCTGGTGACGCTGGACGGAGAGCCGGTCGTCTCCGCACCGGCCGACTCGGTCTCCCTCAACCGTCTGTACTTCCTCTAGGACTCGCAGGACCTCTGATGACCTACCGCATGCCGCCCGAATGGGCCCCGCACGACCGCACCTGGATGGCCTGGCCCGGCCCCAACCCCACCTTCACCGACGACGGGGAACTGGCCCGGGCGCGAGCCGCCTGGGCGTCCGTGGCCCGCGCGGTGCGCCGCTTCGAGCCGGTGACGATGGTGCACGGCCCCGGCGACGTCCGGTCCGCGCGCGCCCTGCTCGGCCCGGACGTCGAGCTCGTGGAGCGCGAGCTCGACGACGCGTGGATGCGTGACATCGGCCCGACGTTCGTCAAGGACGAGGAGGGCCGACTGGCCGCCGTGGACTGGGTGTTCAACGGCTGGGGCGGCCAGGACTGGGCCCGCTGGGAACACGACTCGAAGATCGCCCGCCAGGTCGCCGACCTCGCCCAAGTGCCGGTGCTGAGCAGCCCGCTGGTCAACGAGGGCGGCGCGATCCACGTCGACGGCGAGGGCACCGTCCTGCTCACCGACACCGTCCAGCTCGGCGACGGGCGCAACCCCGGCTGGACCCGCGAGCAGGTCGAGGCGGAGATCCACGCCAGACTCGGCACCCGCAGGGCCGTCTGGCTCCCGCGCGGCCTGACCGGCGACTACGGCACGTACGGCACCCAGGGCCACGTCGACATCGTCGCCGCCTTCGCCCGCCCGGGCGTGGTCGTGGCGCACGTCCAGCCGGACCCGGCGCACCCGGACCACGAGGTGACCAAGGAGGTCGTAGGCCTGCTGAAGTCGGCGACAGACGCCCGCGGCCGCCGCCTGGAGGTCGTCGAGGTGCTCGCCCCGACCGTCCTGGAGGCCGACGGGCACTGGGCCGACTACTCCTACATCAACCACTACCTCTGCAACGGCGGAGTCGTGCTCTGCGCCTTCGACGACCCGCGCGACGAACTCGCCGCCGGCCTCTTCCGGCGGCTGTTCCCCGAGCGCACGGTGACACTGGTCGACGCGCGGACGATCTTCGCGGGCGGCGGCGGCATCCACTGCGTCACCCAGCAGCAGCCACGGGCGACGGTCGGGTAGAACAGACGGGTGAACGTCCTGCTCTGCCCATCCCGCGGTCACGGCCTCACCGGGCCGCCGAGCCGCCTCCCCGACCCCGTAGGGACGGCCCCCGCATGACCGCTGCCCGGCGCACGCCCGCGCCCCCGCGCGACCGTGTCCTCGCCGCGGCCATGGAGATGATCGCCGCGGGGGGCCTGGACAAGCTCACCATGGCCGCGCTCGGCCGCGAGGTCGGCATGAGCAGCGGCCACCTCCTCTACTACTTCCGCTCCAAGGACGAACTGCTGCTGCAGACCCTGGAGTGGAGCGAGGGACGGCTCGGCGCCGAGCGCGCCCGGCTGCTCACCCGCACGGCGACCGCCCGTGAACGGCTGGACGCGTACGTCGACCTGTACGTCCCCGACGGCCACCGCGACCCGCACTGGACCCTGTGGCTGGAGGTCTGGAACCGTTCGCAGAACGCCGACGACGAGGCCCGCGAACGCCAGGCCGCGATCGAGGGCGCCTGGCACCGGGACCTGGTCGCACTGCTCGCCGAAGGGGTGTCGCGCAGGGAGTTCCGGACCGTCGACCCGGACCGTTTCGCGACCCGGCTGCGGGCCCTCCTGGACGGCTTCTCCATCCACGTGGCGATCGGGCTGCGCGGCACGGACCGGGGGACGGTTCTCGGCCACGTGCGGGAGTTCCTCGACGAGAGCCTCCTCGCGGACGCGTGACCGCCCGCCCGGGTTGTACGCAATAAGGCCGATTGACCCGGTCGTATATGGTGCGTTTGCCTCATGGGGAGCCCTCGGCGCGGGGCCGGGGGCCCGACCGTGTCGGCACCACCGCTGAGGTGCGGGTGGCGCACACCCCGGGTCGCTCCGTCCACGAGGTGATTGCAATGACAGTGACCGACCACGGGGACCAGACATGCGTACGACCGTCCTCGGCGACCAACCTCGTCGGCTGGCCTACCAGACCGAGACCGTGAGGGACGACGAGACGACGTACGACGACGTGCGGGTGCGGGAGCTGCGGACCGGCCGGAACCAGCTCGTCACGCGCACCCTCACGGGCGAACCGCTGGCCGAGGGCTACTCGGCGCCCGGCGCGTTCGCGCGCGACGGACGTCTGCTGGCCTTCTTCTCGACCTCGCCGGACCTCGTGCGCGACGACACCAACGGCGTGGGCGACGGCTTCCTGCGCCACCTGCGATGACCAGCACAGTGTTCGCATCCTGAGACGGAGGGTGAGCGCGGGGGCGGTGTGTGCCAGACTTCCCCCGTGCTCTCGTTCGCCACGATTATTGGCAGCAGGCGCGCCGGTCCGCAGTGACCGCCACGTACGACCAGGTACGGGCGGACACCGTCGTCCTCGACCCGCGCGCAGACCTCTCGCACCCGCGAGGGGTTTTTCGCATTTCTGGCCCACCCGCAGCCGGAGACGAGAGCGCGAGGGAGTATGTGGGGGCGGTGGAGCCGGTCATTCCGGTACGACCGAGACCAAAATCCTCAGGAGCCTTGAGACCATGACCGCAACCAGCGAGCTCGACGATCAGTTCCACGTCTTCGACACCACCCTGCGCGACGGCGCCCAGCGGGAGGGCATCAACCTCACCGTCGCGGACAAGCTGGCCATCGCGCGGCACCTGGACGACTTCGGCGTGGGCTTCATCGAGGGCGGCTGGCCCGGCGCCAACCCGCGGGACACCGAGTTCTTCGCCCGCGCCCGCCAGGAGATCGACTTCCGGCACGCCCAGCTCGTCGCCTTCGGCGCAACCCGCCGGGCGGGCGCGAAGGCGTCCGAGGACCCGCAGGTCAAGGCCCTCCTCGACTCGGGCGCGGACGTGATCACCCTGGTCGCCAAGTCGCACGACCGGCACGTCGAACTCGCGCTGCGCACCACGCTCGACGAGAACCTGGAGATGGTCCGCGACACGGTCTCGTACCTGGTCTCGCAGGACCGCCGGGTCTTCGTCGACTGCGAGCACTTCTTCGACGGCTACCGCGCGAACCCGGAGTACGCGAAGGCCGTCGTACGGGCGGCCTCGGAGGCCGGCGCCTCCGTCGTCATCCTCTGCGACACCAACGGCGGCATGCTTCCGGCACAGGTCCAGGCGGTCGTCTCCACGGTCCTGGCCGACACCGGCGCCCGCCTCGGCATCCACACCCAGGACGACACCGGCTGCGCGGTCGCCAACACCCTCGCCGCCGTGGACGCGGGCGCGACCCACGTCCAGTGCACGGCGAACGGCTACGGCGAGCGCGTCGGCAACGCGAACCTCTTCCCGGTCGTCGCGGCCCTGGAGCTCAAGTACGGCAAGAAGGTCCTCCCCGACGGCAAGCTCCGCGAGATGACGAGGATCTCCCACGCCATCGCCGAGGTCGTCAACCTCACCCCCTCCACCCACCAGCCCTACGTCGGCGTCTCCGCCTTCGCCCACAAGGCCGGCCTGCACGCCTCCGCGATCAAGGTCGACCCGGACCTCTACCAGCACATCGACCCCGAGCAGGTCGGCAACACCATGCGGATGCTGGTCTCCGACATGGCGGGCCGCGCCTCGATCGAGCTCAAGGGCAAGGAACTCGGCATCGACCTCGGCGGCGACCGCGAGCTGGTCGGCCGGGTCGTCGAGCGCGTCAAGGAACGCGAGCTCAGGGGCTACACGTACGAGGCCGCCGACGCCTCCTTCGAACTCCTGCTCCGTGCCGAGGTCCAGGGCAAGCCCCTCAAGTACTTCGGGGTCGAGTCCTGGCGCGCGATCGTGGAGGACCGCCCCGACGGCACCCACGCCAACGAGGCCACGGTCAAGCTCTTCGCCAAGGGCGAGCGCATCGTCGCCACGGCGGAGGGCAACGGCCCGGTCAACGCCCTCGACCGTGCCCTGCGCGTGGCCCTGGAGAAGATCTACCCCCAGCTCGCCAAGCTCGACCTCGTCGACTACAAGGTCCGCATCCTGGAGGGCGTCCACGGCACCTCGTCCACGACCCGCGTCCTGATCTCCACGTCGGACGGCACGGGCGAGTGGTCGACGGTCGGCGTCGCGGAGAACGTCATCGCCGCGTCGTGGCAGGCCCTGGAGGACGCGTACACGTACGGGCTGCTGCGCGCGGGCGTCGAGCCGGCCGAGTAACCCTCAGATGTGCTCGTCCCGCCGAGCGAGCCCGAGGAACGCGGCCCAAGTGCCCGGCTCCACCGTGAGGTTGGGGCCGAAGTTCTTGGAGTCACGGATGTGGACGGCGGACGGCTGGGCGGCGACCTCGATGCAGTTGCCGCCCTCGCTGCTGCTGTAGCTGGACTTGTGCCAGTCCTGAGCGACCTCGATGCAGTTGCCGCCTTCGTTGCTGCTGTAGCTGGATTTGAACCAGTGAAGTGCGGTGCTCATCGGTCTCCTAGCAGTCCGTGCAGGTAGCGCACGCTCTCGTCGGGCGAGAGGGCCTGTGACCGCAGCATTCCATACTTGTGGTGATAGTCGCGGACCTCGTCAGGATCCTCGATGAGGAAGCTGGCGCGCTGTACTTCCAGGTAGACAAGGCGTTCGTCCCTGGGAGTCTCCAGCAGCGTCATGGGGCCGGCGAGCCCGGCATGCGGCATGCGGTCCATGGGCATGATCTGAAAGCTCATGTGGAGCGGCTCGGTGTACGCCAGGATCTGTCGGAACTGATCACGCATCACCTCAGGGCTGCCGACCTGCCGCCGCAGAATGCTCTCCTCCAGGATGAAGTGCCCCACAGGAGGCCGGTCCCGCTGCCAGAGCAACTGCCGTTCCATGCGCGCATTCACCCACTGCTCGGCTGTCTCGGTGCCGAGCGCGGGATAACGAGAGTCGAAGGTGGCGCGGCAGTAGTCCTTGGTCTGGAGGAGCCCCGGAAACATCTGAGTCTCGTACGACAAGAAGCTGACCGCCTCCTGCTCATGATCCACCAGCCCCTGAGCGAACTGCACCACCTTGTCCCGCACCGGCAACTTGTCCACGAACACCGCCAAGGTGCCGCGGGTATCCAGCAGTTCGTCGAACTGCTCGGCCCGGTCAGGCTGAAGTGTCAGCCTCCCCTGCTCGATCGACCTCACCGTGTCCACGTGAAGGCTGGCCGCCTCGGCGAACTGCTCCTGAGTGAGACGGGCCTGCTTCCGATAGTGCGCGACGAGCGCGCCGACCGCGTACCACGAACCGACCTTCTTCGACATGGCCGTCCCCTTCCCCCGCGCGCGCCCCGAGTCCTCGTAGTGAGGTCGTAGCAATCAGGACTACGACCTCACTCACTGCCCCACTCTAGTCACTCGCTGTGACAGTCGCCTCGTGAATCCACAAGCCCAGCTCCTTCACGCCCGCACCGCCCTTTACCCCCGCGACCGCAGGTCAGTGGCCGTGGCCAGAGATCTGACGCGCATCACCCTCACCGATTGGGGCGTGTCCGAGCGGAGCGACGACGTCCTCCTCTGCGTCAGCGAACTCACCACCAACGCCCTCCTCCACGGCGTCCCGCCCCACCGCTGCTTCCGCCTCGACCTCGCCCTCACGGCCGACGGGGTCCTCCGTGTCGAGGTCCACGACAGCGGCCCGGGCGAGATCTGCCTCCCGGACCCGGCGCCGTAGTCGGAACACGGCCGTGGGCTGCTGCTCGTGGCCGCGCTGGCCGACGACTGGGGTGTGCGGGAACGGGACCCCGGCAAGATCGTGTGGTGCGACTTCGCGGTCAGGGCATCGCCGCACTGACCTCAGCACGAATCCTCGGCGAGCCTCTCGAACTCGCCCAGGCTCATCGCCCGGTCGTCGGCCCAGACGTGGCCGGGCAGCGCGTACGGCGTCCCGTTCGCCGCGACCCGGACCCCGGCCAGCGGCAGATCGACGGCCGTGCACCCGCTCAGCAGCCCCACACCGAAGACGACGGCCACCGCCAAGAATCCCCGTCTCATCACCCCAGCACATCAGCGAACGCGGCGCCGTACGACCACAGGTGCGCACCGATCGCACTGCGGTCGTACCACTCGCGCGGGACGCGATGGCCGACGCGGTGTCTTGACGGATGTGCGTGCTCTGAGTTCACTCACGCCGTGAGGTAAGTCCTGTGTGACCCCTGAGAGCCGAGGGAAGGTCCATGCGTAGAACCGCCCTGCTCGTCTCCGCCGCCCTGCTCACCTCCTTGCTGCCCCTGGCCGTCGCCCGTGCGGCCGACGACTCGCCCCCGGTCCCCGTCGACCGTTTCGAGGGCGAGGTCCCCTTCGCCAACCCGCCGACGGGCGGCCTCTTCACCTGGGGCAGCGACACCGACGACCCGCCGACTCTCCAGCTCAGCAAGCGAGTTGACGCGCCGGAAGGAGACCAGGTCCTCTCCGGCACCTACGACATCAGCGGCTACGGCGGCTTCACGCACGACTTCGCCTTCGCCGAACCCGCCCACGACTGGTCCGCCCACAAGGGCATCCGCTTCTGGTGGGACGGACAGGACAACGGCAAGAAGATCGCCTTCGAACTCAAGGACGGCGGCGCCAACGGCGAGGCGTCCGAGCTGTGGACGACGTCCTTCACCGACGACTTCACCGGTTGGAAGCAGATCGAGATCCCCTTCTCCGACTTCGCCTACCGCACCGACTACCAGCCCGTCGGCGGCATCGACCACGTCCTCGGACTGACCGAGATGTGGGGGTACGGCGTCACGCTCCCCGTCGGCACACCGGGCCGGTTCGCCATGGACGGCGTCGAGTTGTACGGCAAGGCCGACCAGTCACTGCGCGCCTCGGTGCTCACCGACTCCGCGGTGTACCCCGTGCGGGAGGGCGGCACCGCCCAGGTGAAGGTCACCGTCGCCACCACCGGCTCCGCCCCGATCGGCGAGCCGGTGACGGTCGCCTACGAGACGGCGGGCGGCACAGCCTCGAACGCCGACTACACCCCGCTCAAGGGCGAGTTCACCTTCCCGGCGGGCACCGCCTCCGGGACCACCCGCACCCTCAAGGTCGCCACCCTCAAGGACAAGACCGCCTCCGAGAACGCCGAGACCATCCCCCTCAAGCTCACCGTCACCGGCGCCAAGGCCCCCGCCGAGACCCCGCAGGTCGTCATCGACGCGCACGGGCTGCCGTATCTGAACAGCAAACTGCCCGTGAGGAGGCGGGTCGCGGACCTCCTCTCCCGTATGACCCTCGCGGAGAAGGCCGGCCAGATGACCCAGGCCGAGCGCGGCGCGGTCGGGGCCGGGGCCGACATCACCGCCGAGGACCTCGGCTCGCTGCTCTCCGGCGGCGGCTCGACGCCCACGCCCAACACGGCCGAGGCCTGGGCAAAGATGATCGACGCCTTCCAACTCCGCACGCGGGCAACGAGGTTCCAGATCCCGCTCGTCTACGGCGTCGACGCCGTCCACGGCCACAACAACCTGGTCGGCGCCACGGTCATACCGCACAACATCGGCATCGGGGCGAGCCGCGATCCCGCACTGGCCCAGCGGACAGGCGCCGTGACCGCCGCCGAGGTCCGTGCCACCGGCATCCCCTGGGACTTCGCGCCCTGCCTCTGCGTGACCCGTGACGAACGCTGGGGCCGCTCCTACGAGTCCTTCGGCGAGGACCCGGCCCTCGTCGAGTCCCTGGAGACCGTCATCCAGGGCCTCCAAGGAGCCAGAAGCGGCAAGGACCTCGACAGGAACGACAAGGTCCTCGCCACCGCCAAGCACTTCCTCGGCGACGGTGGCACCGCGTACGGCTCCTCCACCACCGGCACCTACACCATCGACCAGGGCGTCACGACGGTCACCCGGCAGCAGCTGGAGGCGATCCACCTCGCGCCGTACAAGAGCGCGGTGGACCGTGGCGTCGGTACCGTCATGCCCTCGTACTCCTCGCTCGACGTCGTCGGCGACGGCCTCGGCCCGGTCAAGATGCACGCCCGCGCCGACATGATCAACGGGGTCCTGAAGAAGAAGCTCGGCTTCGACGGCTTCGTCATCAGCGACTGGAACGGCATCGACCAGATCCCCGGGGACTACGCGAGCGACGTCCGCACGTCCGTCAACGCCGGCGTCGACATGGTCATGGCCCCCTACGCCTACAAGGACTTCCACACCACGCTCGTCCAGGAGGTGCGGGCCGGGCGCGTCAGCGAGAAGCGGATCGACGACGCCGTATCCCGCATCCTCACGCAGAAGTTCAGGCTCGGGCTCTTCGAGAAGCCGTACGCCGACACGAGCGGCGCCTCGAAGATCGGTTCCGCCGGACACCGGGCCGTGGCCCGCGAGGCGGCCGCCGAGTCGCAGGTGCTGCTGAAGAACAGCGGCGGGCTCCTGCCGCTGAGGAAGTCGCAGAAGGTGTACGTCGCCGGGTCCAACGCCGACGACATCGGCAACCAGAGCGGCGGCTGGACCGTCACCTGGCAGGGCTCCTCCGGCGACATCACCCCCGGCACGACGATCCTGGAGGCGATGCGCAAGAACTCCCCGGCCCTGACGTACTCCAAGGACGCCTCCGCCCCCACCGGCGGCTACGACGTCGGAGTGGTCGTCGTCGGCGAGACCCCGTACGCCGAGGGGGTCGGGGATGTCGGCAACGGCCACGACCTGGAGCTGTCCGCGGCCGACCGGGCCGCCGTCGACAAGGTGTGCGCGGCCATGAAGTGCGTGGTGCTGATCGTCTCCGGGCGACCGCAGCTCATCGGCGACCGGCTCGGTGACATCGACGCCCTGGTCGCCTCCTGGCTGCCGGGGACCGAGGGCGACGGCGTCGCCGACGTCCTCTACGGCAAGCGCCCCTTCACCGGCCGGCTCCCCGTCACCTGGCCCAGGTCGCAGGCCCAGCTGCCGATCAACGTCGGGGACCCGACGTACGACCCGCAATTCCCGTACGGCTGGGGCCTGACCACACTCACCAAGGTCCCGGAGGGTGGGGTGGCCACACTCAAGGCGCTCGGGACCGCGGCCCGGGCGGCCGAGCGGGCCGGTGCCGACGACCGGGGTCGCGCGCTCGTCGAGAAGGCCCGGCTGATCGTCCAGCGGAAGGCGGACCGGCGGATGACGGCCGCCGTCGCGGCGCCCTTCGCCGACGCCGACCACCTCCTTCTGACCGGCCGCTACGGAGAGGCGGTGCAGAAGCTGACGGAGGCGTATCGGGCGGCCTGAGGGGCGGCCGGGGAGGTCGCTTTCGGAGGGCTTCGGGTAGCTTCGAAGTATGAAGGCCATCGCGCAGGCCGTAGTACGGACCCGAAGCCTTCCGGGGCTGCTGTTCGCCCTGGTGCTCGCGGCCCTGGCCGTCCTGGCGGCGGGCGCCCCGCCCGCCTCCGCCACGAACACGACGAGTGTCTCGGCGATCGGGCAGGCCCTCCGCAAGAGCCCGGTCTACGTCGATCCGGCCGCCGCGGCCCAGCTGTCCGCGAAGGACGCCGACGCCCTGGCGAACCGGATCGCGAAGGCGGACAAGCCGCTGTTCGTCGCCGTACTGCCCGCCGACTACCCGAAGCAGGACCTGTTCACGAAGCTGCGCACGGCGACCGGCATCACCGGTGTCTACGCGGTCCGCCTCGGCGACGCCTTCGACGCCCGCGCCGACTCCTCGGTCCTGCCCAACGCGGCCGTACGGAACCTGGTGACGACCGTCGAGGGCGAGGACACCCGCGCCCAGCTGACCGACTTCACCGCGGCCGCGGTCACCAACATGGGCGGCTCGGCCCCCTCGACCTGGCGGTCCGCGGACGACGGCGCCGGGGTGTCGAGCGCGGCGCTGATCACGGTCGGCGCGGTGCTCGTGGCCGGCGGCGCGGGCGCGTACACGCTGGTGCGCCGCAACCGGCGCCGGCACGCGGAGGAGCAGCGGGCCGCGCTGGAGAAGCTGCGGGTGGTGGTGGACGAGGACATCACGGCGTTCGGCGAGGAACTGGACCGGCTGGACTTCCACCCCGCCGAGGCGGGCGCCGACGACACGATGCGCGCCGACTACGAGCGGGCGCTGGACGCCTACGACCAGGCGAAGTCCCTCATGGGGGCGGCCACCAGGCCCGAGGACGTACGGGGGGTCACCCAGGCCCTGGAGGACGGCCGCTTCTCACTGGCCCAGCTCGCCGCGCGCCGCGAGGGGCGGCCGCTTCCCGAGCGCCGGGTCCCCTGCTTCTTCGACCCCCGCCACGGCCCCTCCGTCACCGACGCCACCTGGACGCCGCCGGGCGGTGCCGCGCGCGAGGTGCCGGTCTGCGCCGCGGACGCCACCCGGCTGGCCGACGGCCGCGACCCGGTGATGCGCGAGGTCGACACCGACCTGGGCCGCCGTCCGTACTGGGACGCGGGCCCGGCCTACGGCCCCTGGGCCGGCGGCTACTTCGGCAGCGGCCTCCTGCCCGGGCTGCTGGTCGGCACGGTCCTCGGCAGCATGATGGCCACGCCCGCCTACGCGGCCGACTACGGCTCCGGTTACGGCGACTTCGGCGGCGGCTACGAGGGCGGCGACCTCTCCGGCTCGGACTTCGACTCCGGGGACTTCGGCGATTTCGGGGGCGGCGGAGACTTCGGAGGCGGTGGCGATTTCGGCGGAGGGGGAGGGGACTTCGGGGGCGGGGGGTTCTGAGCGGTGGGGTCGACGCCGGATTTTCTTCGCCCCCGCGTTACCGGGACCGGCGCTTGGAATTCAGCCCCTCCGGCGTTTGAGGAGCGGGGGTCCCGGTGACCGCCCCCACCAACGCCGGTCGAAAACGCGCGCGCCCCCCCGGCGCGGC
>NZ_JBHVYZ010000037.1:0-21727 GCF_042880295.1 Streptomyces sp. NPDC058307 | reverse complement strand
CTTCAGGCCCGCGGTGGTTTTGTGTGGCGCGTTGGGTGGGGGTCCGCCCCCCCCATCCGGGGGGCCGTGGGGGGCGGCGCCCCCTGGGGACGGGACGGGTAGGGGCGGCGGGGGCGAAAACCGCGGGCCCGGCACCCGACGCACCGGACCCGCGAAAGACCGTATGAAACCCGCCTCACCTCACAGCGACGAGGCCGCCGAAGCGATCGCCGAGGCGAACGTGGACACCTCGGTGTAGACCCCGGGCGCGTTGGCCCGAGCGCTCTGTCGCTGGACTACGGGAATCCTGTGAACGCGCGCACAAGGGGTGCGATTCAGCCAGGCGTCTCCGTGTCGGCGACCCGCTCCATCAACTCCGCGGCCAGCTCCAGCACTCCCCGCTCGGTCGGGCTCAAGGACGCCAGCGCCCTCGCCAGCCAGGCGTCCCGCTCGGCCATGTCCCGCTCCAGTGCGAGCCGCCCCGGCGCCGTGACGGACAGCACGGACCGACGCCGGTCCACGGTTCCGGCCTCGCGCGCCACCAGGCCGTCCGCCTCCAGTTCGGCGAAGACCCGGGTGAGCGACTGCGGCCGCTGCCGCAACGCCGCCGCGACCTCGCCGGGGGTGGCGGACCCCTGCCGGTGCAGATGCCCGAGCACCTCCAACTGGGCAGGGGGGAGGCTGCCGGCACCGCGCTCCTGCCGAAGCCGCCGGTTCAGCCGCACGATTCCGCCACGGATGCGAGCGGCGGAGGAGAGGTGATCCATGAGGAAATGGTACGTGAATACTTACTACTCCAGTGGGTCCAACGCCTATATCCTCGCTCAAGTGACGGTAAAACTCATACGCAACGCGTACGAAGCAGCTCTGACCATGACGTCCGTGCTGCTGTGCTGGGCCCTCGCCCTGTGCGTGGAGGCGATCGCCGGACTGCACACCGACGTCCTCGTTCTCGCGGTCGCCCTGACCCTCACCCTGGCCGGAACCCAGCGCCGCGCGGGCACCCACCGCCGCCTCGCCGCGCTCGCGTTGCTGCCCGCGACGGTGGCGGTCTCGATCCTGGTCGCACGGCTGATCGCCGCGCACTACGTCGTCGGCGCGGTGGTCTTCACGGCAGGGATCTCGGCCCCCGTGTGGATCCGCCGCTACGGCCACGCCGCCACGAAGGCGGGCACACTGATGACCCTCCCGTTCATCACCCTCCTGGTCGTCCCCGGCCCGGCGCTGCCGCCCAAGGTTCAGTCAGAGCTGGTGAGTTGGGCCTGGGCGGCACTGATCGCGGTGCTCGCGGTGTGCTGTGTGTGGCTGGTGCAGGGGCTGGGGGACCGCTACGGCCCCTGGCGCCCCGATCCCGAGCGGCCGAACCCCGCGCCCCGCCGCCCGTCCCGGCTCCGCCCGCGTCCGAGTACCCGCATGGCGTTGCAGCTGGCGGTCGCGATCGCCGCGGCCTTCGTCGCCGGACGGCTCCTCTTCGACGAGCACTGGCCCTGGGTGGTCCTGACGGCGTACGTCGCCGCGAGCGGCAACCGCGGCCGAACGGACGTCGTACGCAAGGGAATCCAGCGCCTCGCGGGAGCCTGCGCGGGCACACTGCTGGCGGCCGGTGTGGCCATGGCCGGGGTCACCGGCCCGGCTTCGGTGGCGCTGATGTTCACGGTCCTGGCGATCGCCCTATGGTTGCGGCCCCTCAACTACGCCTACTGGGCGGCCGGGATGACCACCGTCCTCGCTCTCCTCCTCGGCTGGTTCGGCCAGGACGCGACGAGCCTGTTGCCCACCCGCCTCGCGGCGATCGCGGTCGGCGCGGCACTGACGGTGGCATCGGCGTGGTGGCTGCTCCCGGTCCGGAAGGGGCGCACGGCGACACCGGGTGCCGTACGGCCGGATGCCGTCATCGATCAGCGACTTGTGCGACCGTCCGGGAGCGGTGCGGCTCAGGACGCGTGACGTGTCAGGGCGTACCGCTCCCCGGCGGCATGCCACCAGCCCGGCGGCGAGGGCCCGTCGACCACGGAGGCCGCCTGGCCCGGGTGCAACCCGAGCCGCCACAAGGCCTCCGCGGCCACCTCAACCCTGAACCACCCCCGCCACCGCCCGTCCTCCCCGGGCCCGCACGCGAGAGCGAACCGCACCTCGCGCTCGACGGCGAAGGGCATCCAGTCGATCCCGCGGTCCCGCAGTCAAGCCCGCACGGCGGCCGGCGGGGTCGGGCGGCCGGGGACGTTCTCGTACGACGCGACGGTGATCCAGGCGGGAGCGTTGGTCATACGGTCCATGATGCGGGAGCCGGAGCCCGCGACGCGCGGCTGCCCGGGCGCGGGGACTGGCGATGCGTCAGGCAGGCGTCGGATGGCCGAAGCCGGGCGCGAGCCGGTCCGTCGCCGCACGGACGGTACGGGGTCGTGTCAGCAGCGGGACCGTCACTCCCGGCGCGGCGGCCACGAGCGCCGCCGGCGGATGGCCCGGCAGGGGACCGGCCGGCGATGAACGGACGCCGCCCTCACCGAGCGGGAACAGCCCCACATGCTCGACGAAGGCGTGCGGGTCGGCCAGGGCGACCGGCAGCGGCGGCCATGCCGTCCCCTTCGGCGCGGCCGCCGCCCCCGCTGATCCCCGGCGACAGGTTCACGCGTTCTTGATCGCGGAGATGTCGAAGGTCAGCTTGATCTTGTCGGAGATCAGGACGCCGCCGGTCTCCAGGGCCGCGTTCCAGGTCAGGCCCCACTCGGAGCGCTTGATCTCGGCCTTGCCCTCGAAGCCCACACGCTCGTTGCCGAAGGGGTCCTTCGCGGCGCCGTTGAACTCGAGGTCGATGGTGAGCGGCTTGGTGGTGCCGAGGACCGTCAGGTCGCCGGTGATGCGGTAGTCCTCGTCGCCGAGCGCCTCCGCCTTGGTGGAGCGGAAGGTCATGGTCGGGAACTCGTCGATCTTGAAGAAGTCCGCGCTCTTGAGGTGCCCGTCGCGGTCCTCGGACCCGGTGTCGATGCTGTCCATCTTGACGTCGATGGAGGCCGTCGACGCGGACGGGTCGCTGCCGTCCAGGTGCAGCGAGCCGCTGAAGTCGTTGAACTTGCCCTTGACGTTGGTGACCATCGCGTGCCGGACGGTGAAGCCGATCGTGGAGTGCGCGGTGTCGATCGTGTAGTCGCCGGTCAGTGCGGTCAGGTCGGTGTTCGCCATGACAGAGCTCCTTGAAGTGTGGATGTTGAACGTTGAACCACTCAACGCGAAACGACCGTAGACCTATTCCATACAGGTTTCAACATCATCCGCGGAGTGTTGGCCTGATCGCCCCGCGGTGGTAGATGCCCCGGTATGAACCCGCAGCGCAGAGCCTCCGTACCCGTACGACCCACCCGCAGAGCCGTCTTACTCACGGCGGCACTCCTGGCCACCGTCACCGCCACAGCCGCCCCGTCGGCCCGCGCCCGCTCCCTCTCGGCCGACCCCTACGACACCCTCCGCCGGCGCTGGCTCGACATCACCCTCGGCACCGGTTACGACCCGGCGCGGGAGCCCTACGCCTCCCGCCTCGCCGAGACCGGCGAACTCGCCCGCGGCTTCCGCGCCACCATGGCCCCGACAGCCACCTCCCTGTGGCCGGGCTCTCCCTACGACCCCCCGGCCGGCATCACCCGCAGCTACAGCCGCCTGTGGACCATGACCCAGGCCTACGTCCAGCGGGGCACCGGCTCGACCGGCGACGAGAGTCTCCTCGCGGACGTCCTGCGCGGCCTCGACCACCTCTCCGCCACGGTCTACAACCCCTCCACCACCCGTTACGGCAACTGGTGGGAATGGCAGATCGGCAGCCCCCGCCTCCTCATGGACATCACGGCCGCCCTGTACGACCACCTCACCGACGCCCAGAAGACCGCGGCCTGCACCGCCGTCGACCACTTCATCCCCGACGCCATGCTCACCGACTACTCCGGCACCTCCACCGGCGCCAACCGCGTCGACCTGTGCCGCTCCGTCGCCCTGCGCGGCGTCCTCGGTCGGGCCCCGGACCGGATCGCCCTCGCCCGTGACGCCCTCTCGCCTGTCTTCCCCTACGTCACGAAGGGAGACGGCCTCTACGCCGACGGCTCCTTCGTCCAGCACACCTGGGTCGCCTACTCCGGCACCTACGGCCAGGTCATGCTCGACGGCCTCGGCCGCCTCTTCGCCCTGCTCGCCGGCTCCGCGTGGGAGGTGACCGACCCGCACCGGCAGACCGTCCTCGACAGCGTCGAGCGCGCCTACGCCCCGCTGATCCACGACGGGCTGGTGATGGACAGCGTCAACGGCCGGGCCATCAGCCGCGGTCATCTCAAGGGCGACGACCGCCACGTCCTGCGCGGCGACCACTTCCACGGCCAGGGGATCATCGCCGCCATCGCGCTGCTCGCGGACGCGGCGAGCGAGGAGGAGCGCGGGCGCTGGCACGGCCTGGTGAAGGGCTGGATCGAACGGGACACCGTCTCCCCCGTCCTGACGGCACCCCAGTTCGGTGCGGCCGACCTCGCCCGGCTGCACGCGGTGGCCGCCTCTCCCGTACCGGCCGCCCCCGAACCCGTCGGGCACACGCTCTTCGCCGCCATGGACCGGGCCGTCCACCGCCGCCCCGGATTCGTCGCGAACATCGCCATGGCCAGCGACCGGATCGCCGCCTACGAATGCGGCAACGGCGAGAACCCGCGCGGCTGGCACACCGGCGCCGGAATGCTCTCCTGGTGGGCCGCGGGCCGCGCCGACCAGTACACCGACTGGTACTGGCCCACCGTCGACTGGTACCGCCTCCCGGGCACGACCGTCTCCACCAAACGCCTCCCCGACCGGGCAGGCGGCGAGTGGGGCGAGCCCAAGCCGGACGTCCGCTGGGTCGGCGGCGCGACCGACGGCGAGTACGCGGCGATCGGCCAGCACCTGAAGGGGCTGGGATCCACGCTCCAGGCCCGCAAGTCGTGGTTCTGCGTCGCGGACGCGGTGATCTGCCTGGGCGCGGGCATCACCTGCGCCGACGGCGTCCCGGTCGAGACGGTCGTCGACAACCGCAACCTGGGGGAGGGCGGGACGCAGTCCTTCGTCCGGGGACGGGGCTGGGCCCATCTGCGGGGGCACGGGGGCTGGCTCGTCCCCGACGGCCTGCGCGCCCTGCGCGAGGACCGCACCGGCGCCTGGTCCGACATCAACACCTCCAGTACGACCGAACGGCGCACCCGGCGCTGGCAGACCCTCTGGCTCGACCACGGCACCGACCCGGTGGACGCCTCCTACGCCTACGTCCTGATGCCAGGGGCCTCCCGCCGTGCCGTCGCCGCCCGCGCCGCCGACCGTCACTGGCTGTCGGTCCTCGCCAACGACAGCGCGTGCCAGGCGGTCCGCGTCGACCGCCTGGGTCTGACCGCCGCGAACTTCTGGCGGGCCGGCACGGCGGGTCCGCTCACCGCGTCGGCGGGAGCGAGCGTGCTGGTCCGCCGCAGGGGTCGTACCGCTACCCTCTGCGTCACCGAGCCACCCCGTTCGGGCGAACCGCTGGAGATCATCTGGAACCGGCCCGTGCGCTCGGTCGTGCGGGCCGACGACACCGTCGAGGTGCTTGCCACCGGCCGCCTGCTGCACCTGCGTGTCACTCCGGGGGAGGCATGCGCCCCACACGAATGTGAGGTGGCTCTCACGCCCTGACTTTGTACGACCCCTACAAGGGGCAGGCCCCCTGAGCAGTCAGAACGCCTGCATGCCTGCATGGTTCTGTTCGGTCGCACCAGGAAAACGGGCCGGAGACTGTGAGGAGTCGACGGCTCGCTTTCCGCGCCGGTCTTCGTAAGGTCGCTACATGACCGTTTTGGATGAGGCGCCGAGTGAGTCGACGGGCGAGCCGACGGACGCGCGCGGGCGGGTGGCCGAGCTGCACGAGATCCGTGCGGCGGCCCTGGCCGGCCCCAGCGAGAAGGCGACCGAGGCGCAGCACGCCAAGGGCAAGCTGACCGCACGCGAGCGCATCGAGCTGCTCCTCGACGCGGGCTCCTTCCAGGAGGTCGAGCAGCTGCGCCGGCACCGGGCGACGGGCTTCGGCCTGGAGGCCAAGAAGCCGTACACCGACGGTGTCATCACCGGCTGGGGCACGGTGGAGGGCCGTACGGTCTTCGTCTACGCCCACGACTTCCGCATCTTCGGCGGCGCGCTGGGCGAGGCCCACGCCACGAAGATCCACAAGATCATGGACATGGCGATCGCGGCCGGGGCGCCTCTCGTGTCGTTGAACGACGGTGCGGGCGCCCGTATCCAGGAGGGCGTGAGCGCCCTCGCGGGCTACGGCGGCATCTTCCAGCGCAACACCAAGGCCTCGGGCGTCATCCCGCAGATCTCGGTGATGCTGGGCCCGTGCGCGGGTGGCGCGGCCTACAGCCCCGCCCTCACCGACTTCGTCTTCATGGTCCGCGAGACCTCCCAGATGTTCATCACCGGGCCGGACGTCGTGAAGGCGGTGACGGGCGAGGAGATCACCCAGAACGGCCTCGGCGGCGCCGACGTGCACGCCGAGACGTCCGGCGTCTGCCACTTCGCCTACGACGACGAGGAGACGTGCCTCGCCGAGGTGCGCTACCTGCTGTCGATGCTCCCGCAGAACAACCGGGAGAACCCGCCGCGGGTGGAGTCCACCGACGCGGCCGACCGGCGCGGAGAGGTGCTGCTCGACCTGGTGCCCGCGGACGGCAACCGGCCGTACGACATGACCAAGGTCATCGAGGAGATCGTCGACGACGGCGACTACCTGGAGGTCCACGAACGCTGGGCCCGCAACATCATCTGCGCGCTGGCCCGCCTCGACGGCCAGGTCGTCGGCATCGTGGCCAACCAGCCCTCGACCCTCGCCGGCGTCCTGGACATCGAGACATCGGAAAAAGCTGCACGCTTTGTCCAGATGTGTGACGCTTTTAACATCCCGATCGTCACTTTCCTGGACGTCCCCGGGTTCCTCCCGGGCGTCGACCAGGAGCACGGCGGAATCATCCGCCACGGCGCCAAGCTGCTGTACGCCTACTGCAACGCCACCGTGCCCAGGATCTCCCTGATCCTGCGCAAGGCGTACGGAGGCGCCTACATCGTCATGGACAGCCAGTCCATCGGCGCCGACCTCACCTACGCCTGGCCGACGAACGAGATCGCGGTGATGGGCGCCGAAGGTGCCGCCAACGTCATCTTCCGGCGGCAGATCGCCGAGGCCGAGGACCCCGAGGCCATGCGGGCCCGCATGGTCAAGGAGTACAAGTCCGAGCTCATGCACCCGTACTACGCGGCGGAGCGTGGCCTCGTGGACGACGTGATCGACCCGGCGGAAACCCGCGAGGTCCTGATCCGGTCCCTGGCGATGCTCCAGTCCAAGCACGCCGACCTGCCCTCCCGTAAGCACGGCAACCCTCCGCAGTAATCCGGCGGAAACCTCTCTCACGGAGACTGTGACCTATGAGCACCCCTGACATCCGCGTCGAGAAGGGCCACGCCGAGCCCGAGGAAGTCGCCGCCATCACGGCGATCCTCCTGGCTCGCGCGGCGGCCGCCCCGTCGTCCACCCCGGCCCGCCGAGGCCGCCCCAGGGCCGGCTGGCGCCGCCTGGAGCGCGAGGGCGGCTTCCGAGCCCCGCACAGCTGGCACTGAGCCCTGCACGACGCCTGAGGGCCCCTCTCGGAAGAGAGGGGCCCTCAGGCGTTTTTGTCTTCAGGGGCGCGGGGCTGTATCGATGTGCGGCTCCGCCGCGTGGGCGCGAGCAACCAAAGGGCTGCCCGCAGACGGCACACAACCGTCCGAGGCAGCCCAGTAGCCGCTAGGCCGCGTACCTACCGCAGGCGAGCCATCAACGCGTGCTCTACCAGCGTGATGAGCGCCGACTTCGCGTCCGCCCGATGCCGCGCGTCCGTCGTGATGATCGGCGTGTCCGGCCCGATCTGCAGAGCCTCCCGGACCTCGTCCGGGTTGTACGGCTGGTTCCCGTCGAACCCGTTCAGGGCGATCACAAAGGGAAGCCCAGAGTTCTCGAAGTAGTCGACGGCCGGGAAGCAGTCGGCAAGACGCCTCGTGTCCACGAGGACGATCGCGCCGATGGCGCCGCGGACCAGGTCGTCCCACATGAACCAGAAGCGGTCCTGTCCGGGCGTACCGAAGAGGTACAGGATCAGGTCCTGGTCGAGGGTGATGCGGCCGAAGTCCATGGCGACCGTGGTGGTCGTCTTGTCCCCGGTGTGGGTCAGGTCGTCGATGCCGGCCGACGCGGACGTCATCACGGCCTCGGTGCGCAGCGGGTTGATCTCCGAGACGGCGCCGACGAACGTGGTCTTGCCCACGCCGAAGCCGCCGGCCACCACGATCTTCGCGGACGTGGTGGAGCGGGAAGGCCCTCCGCTAGAGCTTGCGAAGTCCACTGAGCACCCTTTCGAGCAGTGTCACGTCTGGCTGGCCGCCGGCGCTCTCGTCGCCGCCGGGCTGATGGATGGCGACCAGGCCCGCCTCCGCCAAGTCGGCGACGAGGATCCTGGCCACGCCGAGAGGGATCGTGAGGAGGGCCGAGATCTCGGCCACCGACTTGATCTCACGGCAGAGGTTGCAGATCCGCTGATGCTCGGGCAACTGGCCCTGCATCTGGTGCGGCTGCGCGGTGGTGTGCACCAGCGCCTCGATGGCGAGCTGGTAGCGCGGCCTGGTGCGGCCGCCGGTCATGGCGTACGGGCGCACCAGGGGGTTGCTGGCGCCTCCCGCGGGGGAAGGCTCCGAGGAGCGTCGATGCGGCTGCACGGGCTGGATGCGCGGGGCCGCCGGCTGGTCGTACGGCGACGGGCCGGGGCCCTGCGGCGCGTACGGCTGCTGGCGCCGCTGGCTCGGTGCGGAGGGGAAGTTGTAGCGGTTCGGGTTCTGGGAACCGTCGTTCTGACCCTGGCCAGGGCCGTACGACCAATTGCCAGATGAACCACCTGGGGGTGTTGCCACTTTCTCTCCTCCTCCGACTGTGCCGGGCACCCATCACGCTGTGTGGAGCCGCGTCCCGAAACCTTACGGCCCCGGGACGCCAAAACGCACCGTCTGTCTGTCAGTTGAGCAGGCTGCCCTGGAGCTCTGCACGCAGATCGGGCGTCAGGACCGAACCGGCACGGTCCACCAGAAGGGCCATCTCGTACCCGATGAGGCCGATGTCCGCCTCGGGGTGCGCGAGGACCGCGAGCGAGGAACCGTCCGACACGGACATGATGAACAGGAATCCCCGCTCCATCTCCACAACCGTCTGGTTCACCGCGCCGCCCTCGAAGATGCGCGAGGCACCCGCGGTCAGCGAGGTCAGACCGGAGGCGACGGCCGCAAGCTGGTCGGCACGGTCGCGGGGAAAGCCTTCGGACATCGCCAGAAGGAGTCCGTCGGCGGAGACCACCACCGTGTGGGACACACCCGGGGTGTTGTCCACGAAGTTGGTGATCAACCAGTTCAGGTTCTGCGCCGCCTGGCTCATCGGGCTCACACTAACGCTCCTGGTTGTAGGTGCTGTCAGAACCGAAGCCCTGACCGTTCGTTTCACTGCCTGCGTTGCGGCCCCGCTGCACACCGCGACGCAAATTGCTCAGCCTGCCCCGGACGTCCTCGGGAGCGCGGGAGACCGACGGGCCTCCCTGGG
Source organism: Streptomyces sp. NPDC058307 (assembly GCF_042880295.1). Taxonomy (NCBI): domain Bacteria; kingdom Bacillati; phylum Actinomycetota; class Actinomycetes; order Kitasatosporales; family Streptomycetaceae; genus Streptomyces; species Streptomyces sp. NPDC058307. Next base: position 12,108 of record NZ_JBHVYZ010000037.1, on the reverse strand, counting down.
GGCTGGCTTCGGCGGCTCCCTCGACCAGGTTGGCCTTGGGCACCCGCCGCGGCAGACCGGAGGAGGTGACCCCGCCCGCCTTGGGCTTCCGGAGCTGGGAGGCCTGCTGCCACCGCTCGTCGTTGGACGACCGCCAGAGGTCGCCGCCGCCGTTGCTCTCCGGCGCGGAGGCCGGCTGCTCCTGGGTCGCGTGCCGCGTGCCGTTCGAGCCGTTCGCGGCGCTCCCGGGGGAGCCACGGCGGGGGAGCCCTGCGTCGGTCAGTTCATGACCCACGGCGGCTGGGGCAGGCCCCGGTCGGTCGAAGCCTACGCGGTCACGCTCACTCACGTCAGCGGCCTGCGCAGATTCCGCTTCCGGAGCGTACTGGTCCGGGTAGCCGCCCCGGTAACCGTCCGGCTGCGGCCAGTCATCCTGGTAGCGCCGCTCCTCGAAGCCCGAGAAGGTCTCCGGGGCAGCCGCGTGCACCGCCGCGGGCTCCTCCTGGACCGGCTCCGTATAGGAGGGCTCCGGGTAGCCGCCGCCCTGGGAGAAGGTGTCGTTCTGCGGCAGGCCGTTGTTCTGCGCGTAGTACGGCTCGTCGTACGCCGGACGGTTCGGCTCCTCGTACGACGTCTGCCGCTGCTCCTCGTACGGCGCCTGCTGAGCCTCCTCGTACGACGTCTGCTGGTCGTACGAGGAGGGCTGCTGCTCGGGGTAGCCGTTGCGGTTGCTGTCGTAGCCGCCCTGCGGGCCGCTCTGGGTCGCGTCGAACGCGTCGGGGTACGAGGACTCCGGACCCTGCAGGGCGGGCGGCCCGTCCTGGCTCTGGGCCTCCAGGGCCGCGCGGCGCTCCTCACGCATCAGGGAGCGGCCGACCGGGTCCAGCTCGCGTATGTCGTCCGGGACCTCGGAGTAGCGGCTGTCGTCGAAGCCGAGCTCCGCGGCCGTACGCATCGGCAGGCCGGTGTTGAAGTCCTCACCCTGGTAGTGCTGCTCCGGCATGATCTGCGAGACGGTGAACTCGTCCGCGGCCGGCTGCTGCTCGCCACCGCCACCGTGGGTGATCGCGTCGGGCAGCATGACCAGCGAGGTCGTACCGGCCTGCTCGCCCGAGGGGCGCAGCTGGACGCGGATGCCGTGCCGGTCGGACAGCCGGCCGACCACGAACAGGCCCATGCGCTGGGAGATCGCGGCGTCCACGGTCGGCGGGTTGGCCAGCTTGTGGTTGATGTCCGCGAAGTCCTCGGCGGTCAGGCCGATGCCCTTGTCGTGGATCTCGATCATGATGCGGCCGTCGGGCAGCCGGGTCGCGGTCACGCGGACCTTGGTCTGCGGGGAGGAGAACGTCGTCGCGTTCTCCAGCAGCTCGGCGAGCAGGTGCACGAGGTCGGTGACGGCGCGGCCGTGGATCTCGGCCTCCGGGACACCGGACAGCTCGACGCGCTCGTACTGCTCCACCTCGGAGGAGGCGGCGCGCAGCACGTCGACCAGCGGGACCGGCTGGTCCCAGCGGCGTCCGGGCTCCTCGCCGGCGAGGACCAGGAGGTTCTCGCCGTTGCGGCGCATACGGGTCGCGAGGTGGTCCAGACGGAAGAGGTTCTCCAGCTGGTCCGGGTCGGCCTCGTTGTTCTCCAGGTCGGTGATCAGGGTCAGCTGGCCCTCGATCAGCGACTGGTTGCGCCGGGACAGGTTGGTGAAGATCGCGTTGATGTTGCCCCGCAGCAGGGCCTGCTCGGAGGCGAGTCGCACGGCCTCGCGGTGGACCTGGTCGAAGGCGCGGGCGACCTCGCCGATCTCGTCCTTGGTGTTGATGGGGATCGGCTGGACCCGGGTGTCCACCCGGCCGGGGTCGGTGCGCGAGAGCTGGTCGACGAGCATCGGCAGGCGCTGCTCGGCTATGCCGAAGGCGGCGTTGCGCAGCTGGCGCATCGCGCGGGACATCTGCCGGGCGACCGCGCCGGCCAGGATGAACGCGAGGAGCAGGGCGACCACGACGGCGGCACCCACGATGAACGCGTCGCGCTTGGCCGTGTCGGCGATGCTCGCGGCCTCGTTCACCGCGGTGTCGGCCAGGTCGGTCTCGATCTGGCGGTAGGCGTTGTACTTGAGGGTGTTGACCGCCCACCAATTCTCGGCGGTGATGCCGTCCTTGGCGAGTCCCGCGCGGGCGCTGTCGTCCATCGACGGCAGCTGGGCGATGGCGGAGACCATGTCCACCGGGTTGGACGGCGGCGGGACGTAGTCGGGGTTCTTGGCGGCGGCCTCCTTGGCCAGCGCCGCACCCTCCGCCTGGATCTGCTTCTTCGCGGTGTCGAGCTTCGCCGCGTCGGCCTCGGTGCCACCGCCGACGTACTCCTCGACGGCGATGCCCTCCAGGTACGCGTACGAGGAGAGGGCGACCTTCTGGCTGGCGAAGCTGCTCAGCCCCGGGCCGGGCTTGATCAGCAGGTGCATGCCGATGGAGCGCTGCAGCGACAGGGCCGCCTTGGTGAGCTCGATGGCGTAGACCGTACGGCCGTAGCTGGTGATGTTTCCGGTGCCGAGGCCGAGCTCGTTGGCGAACTCCGTCAGCGGGTGCGCGACCTGGGTGTAGCCCTCCTCGGTCTTCACACCGGTGAGCTTGGAGGAGGTGTAGGCGCCCGCGCGCAGCGTCTGGAGGCCTCCCTCGCCGTCCCGGAACAGCTGCAGGCGGCGCTTGAGGCCCGCCTTGTCCGGCATGTTCTGGGCGGCCTGGTCGAAGGCGTCCGCGGCCTCGTCGGTCTTCTTGCGGGCGGCGACGACCGTGGCGTTGTCCTGGCCCTGACCGCTCAGCAGCGGGGCGGCGGTGCTGTCGCGCTCCTGGTACAGGGCGTCGGCGTAGCTGAGGGAGGCCCGCACCAGACGCGCGGTGTTCTCCGCGTCCTCCGCCTCACGCCAGGTGTCGATCGAGCTCTTGACCTGGAAGCCGCCCATGACGAGGCCGACGATCACGGGTATGAGCAGGATCGCGTTCAGCCGGGTGGGCACCCGCCAGTTGCGCGGGGAGAACCGGCCACCGCTGGACGGCGGCGCGGCCGTCGGCTCCGGACCGGACACAGGGGCGGACGCCGCTCCGCGCGGCGGCGGGGTGAAGTTGCCCCGGGCCGACGGCTCGGGACCGTTCTTGCTTCGCCTCACTCGACCAACAACCTCTCGGAGGGGTCGGCACCTACGTTGTGCCGCAGTCTCTCAGAGCCCAGTACGCCATCGACTAGTGAGTACGTCTTTGACCATTGGGCAGTTCAGGCATTCCAGCACGACGGCCTGCGCACCTCCAAACAGTGGTACGCGGGGATTCCACGTGATGTAAACCCCAGATAAAACGGTCATAAAGAGCGAGCCCCGTCAAATGACGGGGCTGACGTGAGCGCAGCGAGACCGGTTGGCAACCACGCGTGGCCGTACCATCCGATTCCTCTGCCGAAACGTTATGAACACCGGGGCCGACCGTGTCCAAGGCCACAGCCGACTCCGGGACATCTACGACAACTGCCGTATGACGTTGTTGATTTGGCAGCCGGTCGACACGTCCTTGGGGCGTTACCGCAGACGTGCCATCAGGGCGTGCTCGACCAGTGTGATCAGGGCACCCTTGGCATCCGACCGGTGCCGGGCGTCGGTCGTGATGATCGGGGCGTCCGGCCCGATCTGCAGGGCCTCGCGCACCTCCTCCGGGGCGTACGGCTGGTGCCCGTCGAAGCCGTTGAGGGCCACGACGAAGGGCAGGCCGCTGTTCTCGAAGTAGTCCACCGCGGGGAAGCAGTCGGCCAGCCGCCGGGTGTCCACCAGCACCACCGCGCCGATGGCGCCGCGGACCAGGTCGTCCCACATGAACCAGAAGCGGTCCTGTCCGGGCGTACCGAAGAGGTACAGGATCAGGTCCTGGTCGAGGGTGATGCGGCCGAAGTCCATGGCGACCGTGGTGGTCGTCTTGTCGCCGGTGTGGGTGAGGTCGTCGATGCCCGCGCTCGCGGACGTCATCACGGCCTCCGTGCGCAGCGGGTTGATCTCGGAGACGGCGCCCACGAACGTGGTCTTGCCGACGCCGAAGCCGCCGGCCACCACGATCTTCGCGGAGGTGGTCGTCCGCCCTCCTCCGTCAGAGCTTGCGAAGTCCACTGAGCACCCTTTCGAGCAGCGTCACATCGGGAGCGCCGCCGTTGTTCTCGTCGCCGCCCGGCTGGTGGATGGCCACCAGGCCGGCCTCGGCGAGGTCCGCGACGAGGATCCTGGCCACCCCGAGCGGCATGGCGAGCAGCGCCGAGACCTCGGCGACCGACTTCACCTCACGGCACAGGTGGCAGATGCGCTGATGCTCGGGGAGGAGTCCCATCAGCGCCGCCGGGTCGGCCGTGGTGCTGATCAGAGCCTCGATGGCGAGCTGGTAGCGCGGCCGGGTCCGGCCACCGGTCATCGCGTACGGACGTACCAGTGGCTGGTCGCCCTCATCCTCGTACGGCTCCGCGTACGGATCATGAGAGGCGGTGGGCGGGGTCATGAATCCTCCGGGCGGGACAGCAAGTCGATCTGGCTAGCCGTCTGGTGAGGCCGGTGGGGGGATTGTGGCGGCCGGACGGTGATGTGGTGAGACAGGTGGATCCGGGCGGGTCAGTGGAGCAGACTGCCTTGAAGCTCGGCTCGCAGGTCGGGCGTGAGCACGGCGCCCGCGCGGTCGACGAGCAGTGCCATCTCGTAGCCGACGAGGCCGATGTCGCATTCCGGGTGCGCGAGCACCGCGAGCGAGGAACCGTCCGAGACGGACATGAGGAAGAGGAATCCCCGCTCCATCTCCACGACGGTCTGGGCCACGCTGCCGCCCTCGAAGATCCGCGAGGCGCCCGCCGTGAGCGAGGTCAGCCCGGACGCGACGGCCGCCAGCTGGTCGGCACGGTCGCGCGGGAAGCCCTCGGACATCGCCAGAAGGAGGCCGTCGGCGGACACGACGACGGTGTGGGACACCCCTGGGGTGTTGTCCACGAAGTTGGTGATCAACCAGTTGAGGTTCTGTGCCGCCTGGCTCATCGGGCTCAACTAACGCTCCTGCTGGTGAGTGGGGTTCGGGAAGCTGCCCGTCTGGCCGTTACCGCCGACCTGACGACCTTGTGCGATACCCCGACGGAGATTGGTCAGCCGGCCGCGCACGTCGTCAGGCGCACGCGAGACAGCCGGACCGCTTTGGTGCTGTTGCTGCTGAGCCGTGCCCGGGACGAGGTTCGCCCTGGGTACCCGGCGCGGCAGACCGGAGGTGGTGACACCGCCCGCGGCCGGCTGGCGCACACGCTCCGCCTGCCGGACGAGGTCGTCATTCGGCGAGCTGCGCCAGGCCGCGGAGGCCGCGGGCCGTTGCGGAGCGGCGGCAGAACCTTGTGGGGCCGCCGGAGCCTGCTGCCGCGGAGCCTCGGCGGGGGAGGAGCCGTTGCCGTTGGCCGACTGCTCCTGTTCCTGCTGCTGGCTGCCGTGGAACCAGTTGGTCTCCAACGTGTCGTACAGCGGCGTACGGCCGTCACCGGGACCCGCGGGCGGCAACGCCTCGGGCTCCTGGCGGACCGGTCGCTGCTGAGGCCGCGGCGGCATGGGCGGCCGCGGGGCACCGAAGTCGGCGCCGTTGGTCTGGGGGCGCTCGAACTGGCCCGTGGACGCGGGGTCCTGACGGCCCGGCAGGGAGTGCTGCCCGGTGGAGCCGCCGTCGTAGCCCGGCATCGCGAACTGGCCGGTCGAGCCGTTGTCGTAGCCCTGCGGAGTCGCGAACTGCCCGGTCTGGGAGCCGCCGCTCTGCGAGCTGCCGTTCTGTCCCGACGGAGTACCGAAGACGTCCGGGCGGACGAACCCGCCCGTGTTCTGCGGGTCGTTCATGCCCGGGCGGGGGAACTCGCCCGTGTCCTGGGGGCCGTTGGATCCCGGGCGCGGGTACTGGCCGGTGTTCTGCGGGCCGACCGCACCCGGACGGGAGAAGTCGCCCTGCGGGCCGCTGGTGCCGGGCCTGGCGAACTGACCGGTGTTCTGCGGGGCGTTGAAGTCCGGGCGGGGGAACTCGGAGGTACTCGCCGAACCCTGGTGCTGCTCGATCCGCGGCATGCGCGAGGTGGCGGCGGGGTCCTGCTCGTCGTGGCCGCGCGGGACGTCGAGCGAGGCGCGCGGCACCGGCGGCTGCGCGTTCTCGTCGCTCCAGCTCGGGGTGCGGGGCTGCTGGTCGCCGCCGGGCAGCTCGGCCCGCGGACCACCGCGGCCCGGCAGCTGCGGCCGTCGGCGCCGGCCGCCCGGCTCGGGAGCCTGGCCGGCGTTCGGGGCCTGCGACTGCGGGGGTACGGAACCCCGGCCGCCGAAGGCGTCCTGTCCGCCGCCGAAAGCGTCCTGACCGTTGAAGGCGTCCTGGCCCGGACCGCCCGTGCCCGCGGCCTGGAGGCCCTGCGGGGCACCCGGTGCCTGGCCGCCGAACCCGGCGCCGGCTCCGGCCGGAGCGGGCCGGCCCTGCGGAGGCATACCCGGACCCTGCGGTCCGCGCTGTCCGCCCGGCGCACCGGGACGACCGCCCTGGCCACTGCCGGGCAGCGCGGCCCGCGGTCCCTGACCGGCGTTGAGGCGTCCGCCCGAGGAGGCGCCGGCGCCGAGAGCGCCACCGCCCGTGCCGCCGGGCGCACCGCCGAGGGCGCCGCCGCCCTGGCCGTTGCCGCCGCCACGACGGGCCGCGGCCACACCGGCGGCGGCCTGCGCCGCGGCGGGAGTGCCGGGGGCGCCCTGACCGGCCTTGGGCTGGGGCTTCTTGCCGCCCTGGGCGACATCGACGGGCAGCATGACCAGCGCGGTCGTACCACCGGAGTCGGACGGGCGCAGCTGGATGCGGATGCCGTGGCGCTGGGACAGCCGGCCGACCACGAACAGGCCCATGCGGCGGGAGACGGAGACGTCCACGGTGGGCGGCGAGGCGAGCCGCTCGTTGATCGCGGCGAGGTCCTCGGGGGAGAGGCCGATGCCGGTGTCGTGGATCTCGATCAGGACCCGGCCGTCGGGCAGCGCGTGACCGGTGACCTTGACCTTGGTCTGCGGGGAGGAGAACGAGGTCGCGTTCTCCAGCAGCTCGGCGAGCAGGTGCACGAGGTCGTTGACCACGCGGCCGGCGACCTCGGTGGTCGGCACGGAGGCCAGCTCGATGCGCTCGTACTGCTCCACCTCGGAGGCGGCGGCGCGGAGCACGTCGACCAGCGGGACCGGGCGGGTCCAGCGGCGGCCGGGCTCCTCACCGGCGAGGACGAGGAGGTTCTCACCGTTACGGCGCATACGCGTCGCGAGGTGGTCGAGCTTGAAGAGCGAGGACAACTGGTCCGGGTCGGCCTCGCGGGACTCCAGTTCGGAGATGAGCGAGAGCTGACGCTGGATGAGGCCCTGGGAGCGGCGCGAGAGGTTGGTGAACATCGCGTTGACGTTGCCCCGCAGCAGGGCCTGCTCGGCGGCGAGGCGGACCGCCTCGCGGTGCACGTCGTCGAAGGCCGCGGCCACCCGGCCGATCTCGTCCCGGGAGTGCACACCGACCGACTCCACGGACGTGTCGACGTCCTGCGGGTCGGACTCGGACAGCTGCTTGACCAGCTCGGGCAGCCGGTCCTGGGCGACCTTGGTGGCGGTCTCCTGCAGGCGGCGCAGCGAGCGGATCATGGACCGGGCGACGACGAAGGCGCCGACCAGGGAGACACCCAGCACGAGCAGGATCAGCGCACCGGCGATGATCGCGTCGCGCTCGGTGGCGTTGCGCAGCTCGCGGGCCTTCTGCTCCATGTCCTCGAGCAGCGAGTGCTCGATGTTGCCCATCTGCTGGATCTTGGTCGAGCTGTCGTCGACCCAGTCCTTGTAGGAGCGCCGGTCCAGGTCGGCCAGGCCCTCCGGCCGGCCGAAAGCACGGCTGGCGTACTGGTCGGCGGCCTCGATGGTGGAGCTGCCGTTCTCGATGGGCTTGAGGAGTGTCTCGGCACTGTTGTCGCCGTAGATGCTCCGGAAGCTGCTGAGGTCGGACTCCTCGCTCTCCAGGGCGCCCTGGGCGTACAGCCGGTCGTTCTCGGTGAGGTTGCCGAGGCTCGTGTTGTTGGCCGGCAGGGCCGCGGCGAGGACCGCGCGCTGGATGGAGGCGTACTCCTTGGCGGAGGAGAAGGCCGACAGGGCACGGGTGCGCTGGATCATGTCCGGGTTGCTGGTGGCCTCGGCCATGTCCTGGGAGAGGTCCAGCAGGTGGGTGATCAGGCGGTGGTACGACTCCACCGTCTGGGTGGCGTTGCCCTTGGACTGGTAGGCGTCGCTGCGGATGTTGCTCAGCGTGTCCAGGTCGCGGACCAGGCCGACGAGGCTGTCGCGGACGCCCTGGAGGTTGCCGTCCTTGCCGGCGGTGTCGATGTCCTCGGCGGCGGCGATGAAGTTGGTCGCGGCCCGGTCCGTCTTGTCCCGGAAGCCCTTGACCGTGATGTTGCTCGCCGTGGAGTTGTGCGCCAGCGGCCCGGCCGACTGGTCGCGCTCGTCCTGGAGGGCGGCGGCCAGCTCGGTGGCCTGCTTGGTCATCTCCGTCAGCAGCTTCATGTTGTCGAGCTGCTGGATGTCGTCCATGGAGTCGTTGATGCGCAGCGCGCCCAGCGAGGTGGCCGCCACGACGGGGAGCGCGAGCAGCGACACCAGGCGCGTGGAGATACGCCAGTTGCGCAGGGCCATGCGCGACCCCGGGCCGCTCGGACCCTTCGGGGGCTTCACCGCCGGCGTGGCCGCGGAGCCCGGGGACGCCGACGTGCCGAGGCGCCCGGCGCCGGAACCACCGTCGGCCGACTGGCCCGGGTTCTGGGCGTGCTGGGGGGAGGAACTGCCGACATTGGGGCCAGTCCCGCCGTGCCGCTCCGGCTCGGCCGAAGCGCTGCCATCCCTCTTGAAACGTCCCTGCACTAGCGTCGCAACCTCTGGACCAGGCGCTCCTCCGCAGGACGGCGGAGCACGGTGTCGGCGTTGTGGGGAGCGCCCTGAATACGCACCCCGGGTGATCGTGAGTGACCGGCGCTGGCTCCCCCTTCTCACCGCCGCTCGGCGCTTTCTCTGCGCCCCCTGTGCGCCGGTTCGATCCCGCGGCGGTCCGTGGAATTCCAGCACAGTGCAGGATCTCCAACAAGGTCCACGGGTCAGACCGTGACCTACGTGACACCACGTGAGGGCCGTGTCACGGGCCGTGGAAAGCGTTCATGTCGATATCGGACATAGGCCCGCGAGTCTCCCTCCGGGGGGAGGTGTCCCAGTCGCCATGATCAGGAGCGGAATGATGGCTTCAGGGAGTCAATGTCCGTTTCGTTGGGGTGAGTTGCGGCTCGCAATTGTCCGGTTTGCCCATACGTAAGTGAGGAAACTCACACGGCGATCACAGGGTCTTCGCGAGTTCGGAAGGGAAGAGGATGTTTAGCCTGACGCTTTACAAGAAGGTCGCATCTGTCCAACCCACCGCATTCGAGGTCGAGTACAACCGTGAAGACGACGATGATGTTCCGCAACATTGCCAACCCGCGGCGCACCACGCTGGCGCACCATCAGGACGCCGACGCACTGCAGACCCCGGAGCAGCCGGAGCACCCGCTCGCCCTCCCCGCCCAGACCGCCAACCCCCGGCGCACGATCCTGATGGAGATCCCGGTCTCCGCGGCCAAGTAACCCTAGCGCGCCCGGATCACCGCCCTTCGGGCAGGTGGCCCGGGCGTATCGCGCGAGGCAAGGACCCCTCCCCGCGTTAGCCTGGAGCGTCAGACTCCAGCCGGCCGAGTAGAGGGGCGCCCAGATCCCGTGCGCATCGCCAGATTCTCCATCGACGGGAACGTCGCCTTCGGCGCGGTCGAGGGCGACAGGCCGGACGAGCTCGTCCTCGACATCATCAAGGGCATCCCGTTCGCGGACTTCGAGCTCTCCGGTACGAAGGTCCCGCTGAGCAAGGTCAGGCTGCTGCCGCCGGTGCTCCCCAACAAGGTCGTGGCGTACGGCCGCAACTACGCCGAGCACGCCAAGGAACTGGGCAACGAGGTCCCGGACGTCCCGTTCGCCTTCTTCAAGCCCTCCACCTCGGTGATCGGCTCCGGCGACGACATCCAGTACCCGTCCTTCTCCGCGGACGTCCACCACGAGGCCGAACTGGCCGTCGTCATCGGCCGTATGTGCCGCGAGGTCCCGCGCGAGCGCGTGAAGGACGTCATCTTCGGTTACACCTGCGCGAACGACATCACCGCCCGTGACGTCCAGAAGCGCGAGAAGCAGTGGGCGCGGGCCAAGGGCTTCGACACCTCCTGCCCGCTGGGCCCCTGGGTGGAGACCGGCCTGGACCTGGAGACGGCCTCCGACCTGACGGTCCAGCTCACCGTCAACGGCGAACAACGCCAGCTCGGCCGGACCAGCGAGATGATCCACGGAATCGAGGATCTGATCGTCAACATCTCCGAGGCCATGACGCTGCTCCCCGGCGACGTGATCCTCACGGGCACCCCGGCAGGCGTCGGGCCGCTCACCGTCGGCGACGAGGTCGCCGTCACCATCGAAGGCATCGGCACTCTCACCAACAAGGTTGTCAAGCGTGGCTAGCGCACCCGCCCCCGCCGTCCGAGTACGGTTCTGCCCCTCGCCCACCGGTAACCCCCATGTGGGCCTGGTCCGCACCGCCCTGTTCAACTGGGCGTTCGCCCGGCACCACCAGGGCACGCTCGTCTTCCGCATCGAGGACACCGACGCGGCCCGCGACTCCGAGGAGTCCTACCAGCAGCTGCTCGACTCGATGCGCTGGCTGGGCTTCGACTGGGACGAGGGCCCCGAGGTCGGCGGCCCGCACGCGCCGTACCGCCAGTCGCAGCGCATGGACCTCTACAAGGACGTCGCCGCCAAGCTCCTGGACGCCGGTCACGCGTACCACTGCTACTGCTCCCAGCAGGAGCTGGACACCCGCCGCGAGGCCGCCCGCGCGGCCGGCAAGCCGTCCGGCTATGACGGCCACTGCCGTGACCTGAGCGACGAGCAGATCGCCACGTACGTCGCCGAGGGCCGTACGCCCATCGTCCGCTTCCGCATGCCCGACGAGACGATCACCTTCACGGACCTGGTCCGCGGCGAGCTGACCTTCACCCCGGAGAACGTGCCGGACTACGGGATCGTACGAGCCAACGGGGCGCCCCTCTACACGCTCGTGAACCCGGTCGACGACGCGCTGATGGAGATCACCCACGTCCTGCGCGGCGAGGACCTGCTGTCCTCCACCCCGCGCCAGATCGCCCTGTACAAGGCACTGATCGAGCTGGGCGTCGCGAAGACCGTGCCCGCCTTCGGCCACCTGCCGTACGTGATGGGCGAGGGCAACAAGAAGCTCTCCAAGCGTGACCCGCAGGCCTCGCTCAACCTCTACCGCGAGCGCGGCTTCCTGCCCGAGGGTCTGCTCAACTACCTGTCCCTGCTGGGCTGGTCGCTCTCGGCGGACAAGGACATCTTCACCACCGACGAGCTGATCGCGGCCTTCGACATCGCGGACGTGAACCCCAACCCGGCCCGCTTCGACCTGAAGAAGTGCGAGGCGATCAACGCCGACCACATCCGTCTCCTGGACGTGAAGGACTTCACGGAGCGCTGCGCCCCGTGGCTGCAGGCCCCCTTCGCCCCCTGGGCCCCGGAGGACTTCGACGAGACGAAGTGGCAGGCGATCGCCCCGCACGCCCAGACCCGCCTCAAGGTCCTCTCCGAGATCACCGACAACGTCGACTTCCTGTTCCTGCCGGAGCCGGTCTTCGACGAGGCGTCCTGGACGAAGGCGATGAAGGAGGGCTCGGACGCTCTCCTGCGCACGGCCCGCGAGAAGCTGGAGTCCGCGGACTGGACCTCGCCGGAGTCCCTCAAGGAGGCCGTCCTGGCCGCCGGCGAGACCCACGGCCTCAAGCTCGGCAAGGCCCAGGCCCCGGTCCGCGTGGCCGTCACCGGCCGCACGGTCGGCCTGCCCCTCTTCGAGTCCCTGGAGATCCTGGGCAAGGAGACGACGCTGGCCCGCATCGACGCGGCGCTGGAGAAGCTGACCGCCTAGGGCACGCACGCGTGAGGGGCGGGCCCCCGGCGCCCGGGGGCGCCCCCCACCCCGC